>CAYWSS010000067.1:0-13396 GCA_964460505.1 uncultured Caldilineaceae bacterium
GCTAAAAGCATGCGGGAATGACATAATTCTGGCAGGGGGGTGAACGGTTACCTTTTTGTTGCAGGAAAACAATTCCGGAATATTTGCTACCAATAGGTTCATTTGCAACTCACACTTTAATCACCAATGGAATTTCCACATGTGCGACGGAAGCCTGGTACACGGTGGTCAGTAATCAGATACATTTCTCCTTTTTGCCATGTTTCCTGACCAGATTTTCGATAATCGAACTCGACCATCGCAAATTCGATAGAGCCATCACTTCCATCATTGTATTTTGTCTCAATTGACATCTTGCGGACTTCAGCATTACCAAACTTTTCAATATCTCGCTGGGCACTTTTAAGTAAAGCCAAACGGCAAGTTCCATTTGAATCGCCCACTTCCAAAGCAGCCTCTAGATTTCCATCCAGTATGGCTGTAACATAATGATTTGCAAGAGTTTTGGTGGATGGATATGAAACAACGCTAAAAATGAGAATTCCAACACAGAAAGCTATCAGGATTAGGCTACCGAGGATACTCCAATAACCACTTTGATGTGTGACTTGCTCTCATAACAAATAGCTCATTATCGAACCGCAAAAACCTTATTGGAAGCAGAATTCAACTAAATTGAAAGGATAGCCTCTGAAACGAGTCCTTCTACAATCTCATTCTACCCACAAAAAACTAATTAGAAAAGCATTACCCACAAAAAAAGGTTGCATCCCGGTGGATGCAACCTTTTGGGTTGTGCAGTATTTCGAGCTTAATTCAAAATATTGAGGGCGGGGTCGGGTTTGTACTGGTCCTGACCGTAGGTGATGTTTTGCACGCTGATGGCGGAGGCCACTTTTCTGGCAATTTCCCGGATGGATTTTGCCGCCGAGGAATCGGGGTCGCGGACCACAATGGGCGTGCCTTCGTCGCCGCCGGCTCTCACTTCCGATTCCAGCGGCACTTCGCCCAGAAAATCGGCGTCAACTTCTGCGGCCATCTTTTTGCCGCCGCCGTGCCCAAAAATATCGTATCGTGTGCCGGTGTCGGGCGCTACAAAGTAGCTCATATTTTCGATAATGCCAAACACGGGCACGTTCAACTGCTTGAACATCGATACCCCACGCACCACGTCATCCAGGGCCACCTGTTGGGGCGTGGTGACAATCACCGCGCCGGTCAGGCTCAAACTTTGCGACAGGCTCAGGCTGGCATCACCGGTGCCGGGGGGCAGGTCGATAACCAGATAATCCAGGCCGCCCCACTCGACGTCATCCAGAAATTGGCGGATGGCATTGTGAATCATTGGCCCGCGCCAGATGACCGCCTGACCGGGGTCAACCAGAAAGCCCATACTCATCAACTTCACACCGTGCGCTTCCAGCGGCATTATTTTGTCGCCGCGTCCCACCGGCTTTTCGTTGATGCCCATCATAATGGGGATATTGGGGCCGTAAACATCCACATCCAGCAGGCCAACCTTGGCGCCGTCCAAAGCCAGGCTGATGGCCAGATTGGTGGCGGTGGTGCTTTTGCCCACGCCCCCTTTGCCGGAAGCCACGGCAATGGCGTTTTTCACGCCGATGTTCATTTTACCCATCAGCCGCGTATCCTGCGGCACCCGGGAATCGAAATTGACGGCGACCTGCTCAACGCCGGGAATCGTTTTGACGGCCTGGCTCGATTCGGCTTCAATCTGGTGTTTCAGAGGGCAGGCCGGGGTAGTGAGCATCACGGTAAAGCTAACCGCGCTGTCGTCTATCTTTACATCTTCAATCATTTTGAGGGTTACAAGGTCTTTGTATAATTCCGGCTCAATAACGTGGCTCAATGCCTCCATTACTTGAGCTTCGGTAACTGTTGTCATGGTGATAATCTCCTGAATTTATTGGATTCCGGCATCTTCCGGATTAAAGGGGATGTAACGTATTGCGTATTTTTCCGGAATACGCAGTACGTAATACGCAATACCCAGAATGTCCCCCATCAATTCCAAAAATGCTAATTTTCCGTAATGTAGAGCGCAACCAAAAAAATGGCAAATCAGAAAACCCCAGGTGCGCTACCGGGGTTTGTGTTACTGCGAGGCAGCTTGTGTTTTGGGTTGAATTCGGTAGACGCAGGCTCCGTCGCCATTGGCCAGATGGCCCTCTCGTTCAATATTGGCGTCAAGCAGGTCTTCCAGCAGTATCTGGTCATGATTGCAGGCCGAATCGCAGCCTTCGGCCACGTGAATAATGGGGCAGTTGGCCTCACGCAGGGTAAAAGTGCCATCCTCATTTTCTTCCCAGGTTGACATATACCCGTCAGCCTCTCGCAACTCGGTCAGCTGGCTTAAACGCTCGTCCAGCGAACTGCCGTTTACGCTGCGGCGGTAGTTATTTATCATATCAGAAGAACGCATTTTAAAGATGGCGTCAACCGCTTCCTCACCATACATCTCGGTTATGGTTTCCAGGACGTTGGTTGCCAATTCTTCGTATCTGCGCGGAAAATAGCTGGAGGCCGCTTCTCCCAGCGAATAAACAAAGCTGGGACGCCCCATGCCCCGCTGCACTTCTTCGTAAGTTACCAGCCGGTCGCTTTCCAGTTTGGTCAGATGTCGCCTGACCGCCACAGAGCTAATGCCCAGTTTTTCGGCTAATTCATCGGCGGTCAGTTGCTCATGTTCTTTAAGCAGCCGTAAAATGCGGCGGCGCGTAGTTGGCATCTGTTTATGAACCAGAGAGCTTCTTTTATGGCTGTCCATTATTAAATTCTCCCGGTAAATTTAGAGTCAAGTTTTTGCCAGGCAAAATTATAGCACGCTTTTCTGAACTTTGCAATATTTAATAACAAAATAGTTGACAAAGTCCCGGTGGCATGCTAAAATAGCGGCGACTTATGGGAAATGATGAAGGATGAATTTAAATTCCGCGTTCATCCTTCATCATTCTGCATTTAAACTATCATTTTTAAAAGTAAGGAGTACACAGAATCGCTATGACCTCTTCTCTATCGATTAAAAATTTGCACGTAAGCGTTGAGGATAAGTTAATCCTCAAAGGATTAAATCTGGAAGTAAATCAGGGCGAAATTCATGCCATTATGGGGCCTAACGGGTCCGGCAAAAGCACCATGGCCTACTCGCTGGCCGGCCACCCCAAGTACGAAGTTGAAAGTGGCGAAGTGTGGATGGATGGCGTTAATCTGCTGGAGTTGGCCCCGGATGAACGCGCCCAAATGGGTCTGTTCCTGGCGTTTCAGTATCCCACCGCCATCCCCGGCATCAGCATGGCTAACTTCCTGCGGGCTTCGGTAAACGCAGTTAAAGGCAAGGCTGCAAATGGTAGCAGCAAAAAAGGCATCCCCATTATGGAGTTTCGTAAAATGCTTACTGAAAAGATGGAGCTGCTGAAAGTTGATAAAAGTTTTGCCCGCCGCTACCTGAACGAAGGTTTCTCCGGCGGAGAGAAAAAACGCGCCGAAATTTTGCAAATGGCCCTGCTCGAGCCCAGGTTTGCCATTTTGGACGAGACCGACTCCGGCCTGGATATTGATGCCCTGCGGGTGGTGTCTGAGGGCGTAAATGCCCTGACCGGCCCGGATCGCTCCTTCATTGTAATTACTCACTACCAACGAATTCTCAATTACATCAAACCCGATTTTGTTCATATTATGTATGACGGCCAGATTGTGGAGTCTGGCGGTCCCGAATTGGCGGCCCGGTTGGAAGAAGAAGGGTACGACGGGCTTATAAAAGCGCTGGAAGCAAAAAAGGCAGCCGCGTAATTGCCGGAATCTGGAAAAAGAGGTTGGGGCAAAAGCCCTGATTTCTGCCTTCTGATCCCCGTAAAAGGAGAAAATTATGGCAACAACATTTGATGTTAATCTTGATGATTACAAGTATGGGTTCAGTGTTCCGGAGGATTACGCATTTAAGGCCGAAAAGGGACTGAACGAAAGGATTGTCCGCCAGATTTCCGGGATGAAAGGTGAGCCGGCGTGGATGACCGAATTCCGCATGCGCGGCTACAACCATTTTCTGGAGCGCCCCATGCCCAAGTGGGGCGGCAGAGGCATGCTCGATGAACTGGATTTTGACGATATCTACTATTACATCAAGCCCGTTGGGGCAGACAAAGCCTTTGAAAGCTGGGATGATGTTCCCGAAGATATCAGGAATACGTTCGACCGCCTGGGTATCCCCGAAGCCGAACAAAAATTTTTGGCCGGCGTGGGCGCCCAGTACGAAAGTGAAGTAATTTACCACAGTATTGTTGAAGACCTCGAAAACAAGGGGGTTATCTTTAAAGATATGGATGCTGCCCTGCGCGAGCATCCCGATATTGTCAAAGAATATTTTGGCACGGTTATTCCCCCGGAAGACAACAAGTTTGCCGGGTTGAACACCGCGGTCTGGTCCGGCGGCAGCTTTATTTACGTGCCGCCCGGAATTCACATAGATTTGCCGCTGCAGGCCTATTTCCGCATCAACGCCCAGAATATGGGCCAGTTTGAGCGCACCCTGATTATTGTTGACAAAGGCGCTTACGTGCACTATGTGGAGGGCTGCACCGCCCCCACCTATTCCACCGACAGCCTGCACAGCGCGGTGGTGGAAATCATCGTCAAAGAAGGCGGTCGCTGCCGCTACTCCACCATTCAAAACTGGAGTCACAACGTTTACAATCTGGTCACCAAACGCGCTCAGGCCTACAAAAACGCCACCATGGAATGGGTTGACGGCAACCTTGGCTCTAAACTGACCATGAAATATCCGGCGGTGTGGCTGATGGAAGACGGCGCTCACGGCGAGGTGTTATCCATTGCGTTTGCCGGTAAAGGCCAGGTGCAGGATGCCGGCGGCAAAATGGTCCACGTGGCCCGCGACACCAGCTCGATTATCACCAGTAAATCTATCAGCAAGGGTGGCGGGCGCACGTCGTACCGTGGGCTGGTAAAGGTGGCTCCCGGCGCCCACAACGCCAAAAGCAACGTGGTTTGCGATGCCCTGATTTTGGATGAGTCCTCCTCCTCGGACACCTTCCCCTACATTGAAATTGAAGAGGAAGACGTTTCCATTGGGCACGAAGCCAGCGTATCAAAAGTATCAGAAGAACAACTCTTCTACCTGATGAGCCGGGGAATCCCGGAAGATCAGGCCGCAAATATGATTGTCAGCGGTTTCATTGAGCCTATTGTAAAAGAACTCCCCATGGAATATGCGCTTGAAATGAACCGATTAATCGAAATGGAAATGGAAGGCTCGGTAGGATAAAGATGTCAGAGCAACTTACACGTACCCAAACCCAAACAAAAGATGCGCTACTCAATGCCGGCGTCTTCTTTAAAAATGATGTCGAAGCCCTCTCTGCCGGCCTGAACGAACCAGACTGGATGCGCCAAAAACGGCAAGTCAGCTGGACCGTGTTCGAAGAAACCCCCATGCCCTCTACCACAGACGAGGATTGGCGTCGAACCGACCTGAGAAAAGTAAAGTGGAAAAAACTGACGGCGGCAACACCGTCAACCGTAGCTGCCACCCAAAAGCTGGCCGATTTGCCGGACGATGTTCGGGACGCGGTGGAAGAAGGTCGCGCGGCTGCCGGTAGAATTGTTATTGCCAACGGCCAGGTTGTTTATTACGAATTCGAGCCGGCGCTGGCCGAACAGGGCGTTATTTTTACCGACCTGTCCACCGCCATCAGTAAACACCCGGAACTGGTTAAAAAATACCTGGCCGGCGAGGCCGTTCCGCCCTCTAACAGCAAGTTTGCGGCCCTCAACAGCGCTTTGTGGCAAGGCGGCGTGTTTCTCTATCTGCCCAAAGAGGTGGAAGTGGAAGCCCCCTTTCAAACCGCCCTCATTCTGGATGGGCCGGGCAGCGTAATTATGCCCCGCACCCTGATTGTGGCCGAGCGGTATGCTACCGCCACCTACATTGAAGAATCAATTTCTCACGGTGAGCATGGCCGGGCTTTGAATAACGGCGTGGTAGAAATTTATGCCGGTGACAGCGCCCAGATTCGCTACGTGGATGTTCAAAACTGGGGCGAAGATGTGTACAACTTTAATGTCAAGCGCTCGGTGGGGCAAGCCGACAGCAACGTCATTTGGGAAACAGGCCAGCTTGGCGGGCTTGTGACCAAAACCTACTTCGACAGCGTGCTGCCCGGCAACGGGGCCAACATAGAGTTTAACGGCGTCTATTTTATGGAAGGCAAACAGCACCTGGATATCGACACGCTGATACATCACATTGGCGTGGCTACCGGCGGCGATTTGTTGCTGCACGGGGCGGTAAAAGATAAAGGGCGCAGCGTATTTACCGGGTTGATTAAAATTGACCCCACCGGCCAGCAGACCAACTCTTACCTGAAAAACGAAAACCTGATGCTGGATAAAACCGCTCGCACCGACTCAATTCCCAGCCTGGAAATTGAAGCCAACGATGTGCGGGCTTCTCACGGAGCCACCATCGGCCAGATTGACGAAGAGTACATTTTCTACCTGATGAGCCGGGGAATTCCGCGCAGCACGGCCGTGCGAATGGTGGTGGAAGGCTTCTTTTACAAGGTGTTTGACCGCATGTACAACGAGCGTGTGCGCGAAAAACTGTTTACCGTTGTATCTGCCAAAATCGGCGATTAGCCGATTTTGGCCCACATAAAATCTAATTTTGGGGGAGGGCGAAGTAACTTTCGCTGTCTCCCCTTTTTTATCTGACCGGGCACTTTTACGGTAGGTTGGGTTGAAGGGGTGAATACAGACGGTTGTCGAAAAACTGTTGGGTTTCGCTTAAAACCAGGCTGATTGAGCCGTCAATGAAACCCAACAAGAGACGACGCTTAGTTGTTTTTGGCCCAACCCAACCTACATCTAGTAAGTTTTTATCACACTATGGACCGACAAGGCTACGCAGAACAATTACTGGACCACTACGAATTGCCCCGCCATTACGGGGCAATTGCCAAGGCCGATGCCACAGCACAAGGTGATAATCCCGGCTGTGGCGATGTAATAACCATTTATGTTTCCGTGGGGCCAGACAAAATCGCTGAAAAAGTTCAGTTTGAAGGCGAAGGTTGCACCATTAGCCTGGGGGCAGCCTCTATTCTGTTAGATATGGTGCAGGGGAAATCCCTTGCTGAAATTCAGGCCATCGACTATAATGATTTGATTGAGAAACTGGGCAAAGAAGTGGTGTTAACCCGCGTGCGCTGCGCAACCCTGGGGTTAAAAACGCTTAAAGAGGCAATACGGCAGTATCACGCCCAGCAGCTTCAACCATCCAGTTAAACGGAGCTAAAAGTTATGTTTGATACAGATGCTGTCCGGCAAGATTTTCCAATTTTAAAGCAGCAGGCAAACGGTAAACCGCTGGCTTATCTGGACAGCGGCGCCAGCTCGCAAAAGCCGGCGCTGGTTATTGAAGCCATGAACACCTATTATCGCGAATACAACGCCAACGTTCATCGCGGTATTTACCAAATCAGCGAAAAAGCCTCTGCGGCCTACGAAAAAGCGCGTAAAAAAATTGGCCGATTTATTAACGCCCGAAGCTGGCGCGAAGTTGTTTTTACCCGCAACACCACAGAAAGCGTCAATTTGGTCGCCTTCAGTTGGGGAGCCGCCAATGTAAAAGCCGGCAATGTCATTATTACCACTGAAATGGAGCACCACGCCAACATTGTGCCCTGGCAGCAGCTTGCCGCCCGCACCGGAGCCACGGTCAAATACATTCCCGTGAACGAGCAAGGCTATCTGGATATGGATGCTTTTGAGCAGATGCTTGGCCCGGATGTAAAGCTGGTGGCGGTCACTCAAATGAGCAACGTGTTGGGCACCATTCCCCCGGTAGCGGAGATTGCTAAAAAAACGCACGCCGTTGGCGCTCTGGTATTGGTGGATGGGGCGCAGTCGGTGCCGCATATGCCCACCGATGTGCAGGCTATGGATTATGATTTTCTGGTATTTTCCGGCCACAAGATGTTGGGGCCTACCGGTATCGGTGTATTATGGGCGCGCAAAGAAATTCTGGCCGATATGCCGCCGTTTATGACCGGCGGCGATATGATTAAGCGCGTGACGCTGGGCGGCAGCGAGTGGAACGACCTGCCCTGGAAATTTGAGGCCGGCACCCCCTCCATTGCCGAGGCTATCGGCCTGGGATACGCGGTTGATTACCTGAAAGAGTTGGGGATGGAAAGTATCCGCCAACATGAAATTGAATTGATTGAATATGCGCTTGAACGTCTCAATCAGGTTGAGGGTATCCGCATTTACGGCCCGCAAACGCCATCGACGCGAGGGGGCGCTATTGCGTTCACGTTGGGTGATGTTCACGCCCACGATGTGTCCGCCGTACTCGATGGTGAGGGTATCGCCGTGCGGGCCGGCCACCACTGCGCCATGCCCCTCCACGATAAAATGGGGCTGCAAGCCACTACCCGCGCCAGCTTTTACGTGTACAATACCCCCGAAGATATTGACCGCCTGGCTGCAGGGTTGGAAAAAGTACGCAAGTTATTTGAGGGATAATAAAGTTTAATGGACGATTTCTACAGAGAGAACATTCTTGACCACTATCGCGACCCGCGCAACGCCGGCACTCTGGACAATGCCACCCACAGCCACGAGGAACACAACCCCCTGTGCGGCGACATCATTCGCATGGATTTGCACGTAAATGGCGACAACGTCATTGATAAGGTTGCCTTTTCCGGCAAAGGCTGCGCCATTAGCCAGGCCAGCGCCAGCATGCTCACCGAAACGTTAGAAGGCAAAACACTGGACGAAGCCAAGAGCATTGGCAAGGAAGATATTTTGGAGATGCTGGGCATAGAAATTGGCCCGGTTCGGTTGAAATGCGCCCTGCTGTCGCTCAAGGTACTAAAATCCGGCGTGTATGGCCTGAGCGAAGCTGAGTGGGCCGATGACGACGATGATTGGTAGGCGCGGGGTACCGGAATATGAGCGAGTTTATCAAAGTTGCAAAAACCTTTGACCTTAACCCCGGCGATACAATGCTGGTAGAATACGATGACGAAGACGTGGGGCTGTTTAACATTGACGGCCAGTTTTACGCCGTGTCCGATATTTGTACCCACGATAGCGGCCCGCTGGTTGAGGGCAAACTGGATGGTGACTGCATCATCTGTCCTCGCCACGGCGCTAGATTTAACGTAAAAACGGGCAAACAAACCATGCCCGCCTATTTGCCGGTGCCCCTGTACCAGGTAAAAATTGAGGGCGATGATATTTTCATCGCGCCCAAGGATGATTAAACAAGGAGCAACTATGACTGAAGAAACCACCACCGGTGGCGTTACAGAAGAAACCGTGCGCGAAGCGCTTCGTGCCGTTGTTGACCCCGAATTGCATCTGGATATTGTAACACTGGGCTTGCTTAAAAATATAAAGCTGGAACCCACGCCGGTTGAGGTCAATATGTTGCTGACCACCCCCTTCTGCCCCTACGGGCCGTGGTTGGTTCAGCAAGTTAAAGAAAAAGCAGAAGAAGCCGCCGGGCGCGAGGTGAAGGTACAGGTAGTGCCGGAGCAGTGGACCCCGGAAATGATGGAAGACCCCTCGCTGCTGGGCTTTTTCTAGGACAGGCGTGGGGAGATAGCCGGATTTGCCTGTTCATCTCAAAATCAGTAAGATACCGCCCAACCAAAGCGTCTACATCAGCAGAAATGGGCTCTACGGGATTTCGCAGGATCAAAGTAAAGAATTTGCCGCGAATTGCACGAACTAACACGAAAAATTAGTGAAATTAGTGGCAGATAATACGTTTTTTATAGAGCGATCCTGCAAACTACCAGAGAGCCCAGAAATGTAAGTATTGATTAAAACGCAGATAAATTGCAGATGTTAAACATAGTTACCAGTAGAAAAAACTGTTGTTGCACATGTATTAAGCGGGCGCGGTAGCGCAGCCTTCAACGGAGGAGGGCAAAAGCTACGGTGACCCGCATCGCCGTGTTGCAACGACGATGAGTTCTACTGGTACCCGGCCCAAAGCCACCTCCATCTGCTAACCAAACACCGCATACCACCGGTAACGCACCCTTTTTTAAAGTTCACCAGGCTCATCGTCATCTATTTGGCGATGAGCTTTTTTGTTTGTTATCAAAACAAGAATTTAGAAAAGAAGGAGACAAATATTCAAATGTCAACAATTCGAATCCCCAGCCCGTTACGCCGTTACACCAACAGCCAGAGCAAGGTTCAGGTCAGTGGGGCAAGCATTCAGGAACTGCTGGATAATCTTGATGCAGAATATCCGGGCGTTAAATCCCGCCTGTTCGATGACACCGGTCAGATTAAACGTTACGTCAATGTTTTTATCAACGGAAATGAAATTCGGACATTGCAGGGGGCTGAGACCCCGGTGGCCGATAACGACGAAATATCGATCATCCCCGCCATGGCCGGCGGCAAATAAAATGGGTGTGACCAAAATAAGTAGAAAAGCGCCGCCGGCCGGGAGGCTTGGGGGGATTCCCCCAATTCCACTCCCTCCAACTCAGCTTAAACACACCCACATAAAATGGTTAGTGAGGCATAGAACCGATGAGTTTTTTAACCAGCAACCAATTACTGGCGAATTTAAGAAAAGAAATTAACGAAATTAATGTTCACGAGCTTGTTCGTTTGTTGGAACAGGACGAGATTTATTTGGTTGACATCCGCGGGCAGGATGAGTGGGACCACGGAAACATTGAATACGCGGCGCACATTCCGCGAGGTTTTTTAGAGTTACAAATTGAAGCGCACGCGCCCAGACGCAATGAACCGATTGCGGTTATGTGCGCCGGGGGGGTGCGCAGTTTGTTGGGCGCCCGAGATTTAAAAACAATGGGGTACAGCAACGTTGTTTCCGTAGCCGGTGGATTTTCCAGTTGGAAAAACGAAGGCTACCCGGTGGTGGTGCCGCGCACGTTGTCTGTTGAGCAGCGCCAGCGGTACGCCCGGCACATTGTTATGCCGGAGATGGGCGAAGAGGGACAGCTAAAATTAATTGACGCCAGCGTTTTATTGATTGGCGCAGGAGGGCTGGGCAGTCCTGCTGCTATTTACCTGGCCGCGGCCGGCGTTGGCCGGATTGGCATTGTTGATTTTGATGTGGTGGATACCAGCAACCTGCAGCGCCAAATTGTGCATCGGCTGGATGACGTTGATAAGCCAAAAGTGGAATCTGCGGCCAGAACCATTGCCCAACTTAACCCGGATGTGCAGGTGGTGGGGCATCGCACCCAACTGTCCAGCCAGAACGCGTTCAACATTATCAGCCAGTACGATATTGTGATCAACGGCTCCGATAACTTCCCCACCCGTTACCTGGTCAACGATGCCTGCGTGCTGCTGGGCAAAACATTGGTTGACGCCAGCGTGCTTCGGTTTGAGGGGCAATTGACGGTATTTGATGCCACCAACAATGGCCCCTGCTATCGCTGCCTTTATCCCGAACCCCCTCCCCCCGGCGAAGTTCCCAGTTGCGCCGAAGGCGGCGTGTTAGGTGTGCTGCCCGGCATCATCGGCAGTTTAGAAGCTCTGGAAGCTATCAAAATAATTATCGGGCAGGGGTCTCCGCTGGTGGGCCGGCTGTTACAGTACGATGCGCTTGAAGGTGAGTTTTACGAAATGAAGATTACCAAGAACCCTGATTGCCCGGTTTGCGGTGAACACCCCACCGTAACGGAACTAATCGACTACAACCAATTCTGCGGCGTGCCCGGATTAGAATCGGTGCCGGCAGGATAAGCTAAAATTGGCAATGATCCATTTACTGGTGATTACCCATAAGTCTAATATTGCGCCAGACCGCAGAGATTTTACAACTGATCTTCCCAAAACGCTCGTAAGTTTCCCGGGAGTGATAGCAAAATTTGTTATACAAAGGAAACCTCTGCGGTCTTAGGCAGATATGGGTAATCACCAATCCATTTACCCAAAAAGGGGGCTATAAAAGTGACGCTACTAGTGCATACCATTGAGAAACAAAGAGCAACCGCGCCTGCATTTGTTGTAACCCGACCAAGTGAGACACGCCGGCCATTGAGCGATACCTTGCTTTCTCGCATTGGCAATACCCCGCTACTGCCGCTGCATCATATTGCGGCTGCCGAAGGGGTATCGCCCAATGTGGTGATATTTGCCAAGGCTGAGTGGTTTAACGCCGGCGGCTCGGTAAAAGACAGGCCGGCGCTGGGCATGATTGAAGATGGCGAACGCAAGGGGCTGTTAACCCCTGAGAAAACTATTATCGATGCAACCTCCGGCAACACGGGCATTGCCATGGCCATGATTGGCGCGGCCAAAAGTTACAAGGTTAAACTGGTGATGCCGGCCAATGTGAGTGACGAGCGCAAAAAAATCCTGACCGCCTACGGGGCAGAACTGGTACTGACCGATCCCCTGGAAGGCATTGATGAGTCAATCCGGACCGCGCGTCAAATGGCCCGGGAAACCCCCGACCTTTATTTTTACCCCGACCAGTACAACAACCCGGCCAATTGGCAGGCGCACTACCACACCACCGGCGTAGAAATTTGGGAACAAACCGGCGGGGCGGTAACTCATTTTGTGGCCGGCCTCGGCACCAGCGGCACGCTGATGGGCACGGGCCGTCGCCTGAAAAATTACAACGCCGCTATCCGGGTGTGCGCCGTAGAGCCGGAGGATGAACTGGCTATCATCGAGGGCTTGAAACACATGGAAACCAGCCTTGTGCCCGGCATTTACGATCCGGACTTTGCCGACCATATCATCAAAGCCCGCCCTGATGATGCCCACGATATGGCTCGGCGGCTGGCGCAGGAAGAAGGGTTGTTTGTGGGGTACTCCGCCGGAGCCGCGGCCTGGTCCGCTATTGAACTGGCCAAAACCCTCACCGAGGACAGCGTCATTGTGACGGTCTTCCCTGATGGCGGCGAAAAATATTTAAGCATTGCCCGCTAGTATTTGCGTCTTACGCTTTGGCATCGATAAAAAATTGTCGATAATTGCCGCAGGTGGTGAACTCTGAATAGTGAAGTTTTGCTTTTTTCATTAACACTTCACAATTGGCTGCCTGCGGTAATTCATAATTTTTTTCAAGCGCAGTCTTAACAAAGACTGGAAACTTACAACCCGGTGGTATCCTCGCTGCTGCCGGGTTGAATCTCAATTGACAATTCTTTTGATTACTTTTATACTTCTGTTACATAAAAATGCCCCATCACCGCTGGAATTCCATCGACATTGATTATTCTCGCTTCCCTCTTCGTCAAATAACAGTATTTACAACAATGAGTAACTACTCACCCCCCTCTAGCTCCCCCCTCCCGAAGGGGGAGGATTTTACTTCCCCCCCCCGAATTGGGGGGGACTGTAAGGGGGGGTAAAAACGGCAAAAGGGCGCTACTAAGCGGTTACAAATGCTTATGCC
>CAYWSS010000068.1:0-13377 GCA_964460505.1 uncultured Caldilineaceae bacterium
TTGCATACAAATTTATGTGGACAACAACTACGCGTCATTCCAGACCGGCGTGACGCGAAACAGGATTATACCAAAAGCAATGACAGCAAGCCAAAAACCCGGTCGCATGACTGTAATCTATTTATTAATCGCAGCTTTGGTGTTACTTGCAACAGGGTGGGTGGGATTAAAGGCCGCTATGGCCGGCAGTGCCCCGCCTACAATAAAGATTGGCCTGGTGGCCCCGTTTGAAGGATTGTATCGTAACACCGGTTACGAGGTGCTGTTTGCCGTAAAATTAGCCGTGCAGGCACGCAATCAGGGCAAGGGGCTAAATGGGTACCGCGTAGAATTGGTAGCGCTTAATGATTTTAACGACCCCGATAAGGCCCGGCAGCAAGCGCAATCATTGGTTGCCGACCCGGGGGTTGCCGGCGTCGTGGGGCACCTTTCGCCGGAATCAACGGCGGCTGCGCTGCCAATTTATCAGGAGGCGGAACTGGCGGTGGTCGCTCCATGGAGCGTGGATGTCGAACATTTTGGCAGTAAGCATCAGGGTTTTGTCAGCGTGGCTGCAACCACAACCGCGACATTTGCCCATTTGCAGGACATTATCCGGGAAATGGATTTGGAACCGGCGGCGGTACTATCAACCAACGCAGATGTCGTAAACATTCCGGTTGATAGCCGGGCGGTTCAATTAACCGCCGATGCCGTCACTGCCGGAGCTATTCTGTCGGCCATGCAGAATTCGGGCCTCACCCTCCCTCAATTTGGAAACGTGGAAGTGGGGAATCGCCAACTGATTCAGGTTGCCGGCTCAACGGCAGACGGATTAATCCTGGTTTCTCCCGGCCCGGATGCCGCCGATGCCCCTGCCGCCCGGGAATTTGCCGGGGCGTATCAAGCCATAGCCGGGCTTCCTCCCGGCCCCAGAGCAGTACTGGCCTATGATGCGACCAATGTACTACTCGATGCCATCGAAAAGGCTATGAATTTAAACAAGAAGTGGTATAATAATCAGCTAACTCGACGTGATGTGAGTCATGTCATCACCGGTATTCGCCGAAATGGCCTCAGTGGTGATATTGCTTTTGATCAACGAGGATTACGACAAAACACACCAATATGGACCTATCAGATCTCTAATTTAAACTATCCCGGAACTCTGATTGATCCTTAACAAGGAAATTATGCAAATATTAATGTTATCTTGGGAATATCCACCGCACATTAATGGTGGATTGGGCCGCCACGTTGCAGAATTGGCTCCGGCCCTGGCCAACGAGGGAATTGACGTGCACGTGGTCACGCCTGTCGGTGAACCGAGTGTGGCGCAACTTCGGGGGCAAACCGTGGAACAGTTTAAAAATGGTGATGCCTCAGACTTGACCGGTCAGGGGGCGGATGCCGAACTGATGCAGGTTGAAGATGGCGTGGTGGTGCATCGGGTACTGACCAGCCATAAAAATACACCTAAAGATATTTACACCCGGGTTACCGAAGTAAATAAGGTGCTTGAAGCCTATGTATTGCGTACTCGGGCCCAGTACGGTGAGTGCATGCTTATCCACACGCACGACTGGTTAACCGCATTTGTGGCAATGACCTTGCAACGGGATTGGCAATGCACGCTGTTGGCTACCATCCATGCCACCGAGCGGGGCCGCGCCCGTGGAAAACTTACCAACAACCTGCAACACTTAATTGACCACGTTGAACAAGATTTAATTCAACAGGCTAACAGTATCATCGTGTGCAGTAAGCATATGTCACACGAGTTGCAGAAATTTTTCCACACCCCCCCGCCCAAGCTGCATGTTGTTCCAAACGGGGTGGATTTTGCTCAATTTCAGAATTTGCCGGCCAATAATCTGGCCGAATTTCGAGCCAAATTTGCTGCGCCCCACCAGAAACTGGTATTTTCAGTGGCCAGACTGGTCTACGAAAAGGGAATCCACAGACTGGTTGATGCCGCTCTGCAAATTTTAGACAATTGCCCCAATGTAAAATTTGTAGTTGCCGGCAAAGGGCCGGAAAAGGCCAGGCTTCAACAGCAGGTGGATTACTTTGGGATAGCTAATAAATTTCAGTTTATCGGGTTTATCTCTGATGAGGATAGAGACCGGTTGTTTAAGGTGGCCGATTGCGCGGTGTTTCCCAGCTTGTACGAACCCTTCGGCATTGTGGCGTTAGAAGCAATGGCCCTGAACTGCCCGGTAGTGGTTAGCGATGTTGGCGGTCTGGCCGAGGTGGTTACCCATCGAAAGACCGGCCTCACCGTGTACGCCGACGACCCAAAATCTATTGCCTGGGGGGTTATTCAATCGCTGACAAAAACAGAGTGGACCGCAGAGCAGGTGATCAATGCCCGCCAATGGGTAGATAACAACTTTACCTGGCCGCAAATTGCCGCCCTGACCCATAATGTGTACCGAACCCTCTTAAACGGGCGTTATCAAACGACTTGACAGCACCCCCCAACTGTGATAAACTGCTGCATTATTTCAGACGACAACAATTATGACGATACTACTTAAAAATGTACTGCCAAGGAGCCCTCGTATTCAGCCAGACCCTATGTCTGGATAGAGTGCTTTGGCGGTCTACCCAATCAGCTTAAAAGCTGGCTCCAGACATAGGGGTCAGCTTTTTTTATTGGAATTTTTTGCATCTTCTCAATAACCAGCTCGGGCCCGTCTCCCCGACAAATTGAGAAGATACGGTATTTTTTGTGAGGAAACAATGGCCACAAACTCAATCATCAATGCAGGAATTTATGGCGCAAGTGGATATACCGGCTTTGAAGCGCTCAAACTTCTCAGAAAGCACCCGTCGGTGAACCTGGTTTTTGCCACGTCAGAAAGCAGCGCCGGCAAAACTATCGGCGATATTTACCCGGTGACCTGGAAAACACCGCTTGTTTCTGCCGCAGACGCTCCCCTGAAAGATGTTGACGCCGTATTTTGCTGCCTGCCCCACGGAGCCGGCATGCCCACGGTCATTGCCGCCCGCCAGGCCGGCATCCGGGTGATTGACCTCTCCGCCGATTTTCGATTGGCCGACGCCGGCATTTACCAGCAGTGGTACAACGTGCCGCACCAGTCGCCGTCACTGCTAAACGAAGCGGTTTATGGCCTGCCGGAACTGTATCCCAATGAGGTAGCGGAAACTGATTTGCTGGCGAATCCGGGCTGCTACCCCACCAGTGTGCTGTTGGCACTGGCTCCCCTGCTTAAGGCCAACTTGCTTGATTTATTCGCCCCGGTGATTTCGGATAGTAAAAGTGGCGTGAGCGGTGCGGGACGCAAGGCCAGCCTTAAAACCCATTTTGTCGAGGTAAACGAAAACCTCTCGCCGTACAATATAGGGCAAAAGCACCGCCACGTGGCAGAGATGGCACAAACTATCAACAACCTTGGCGGGGCAGGGGACAAGTTGATATTCTCGCCGCACCTGGTGCCCATCAGCCGGGGAATGCTTTCCACTATCTACGTTTCCCTCTCGGAAGACGTTTTGCCGGATACCGCCCAGAATTTGTTTGAAGAAAGTTATGCCGGCCCGTCGCTGGTTCACATTTTGCCCGCCGGCCGGCTAGCTACCATGGCCCACACCCGGCGCACCAATCTGTGCGTAATTTCCATTACCCCAATCAATGAGCGACAACTTATCCTCTGCTCCTCCATCGACAATTTGGGCAAAGGAGCCGCCGGGCAGGCCGTACAGAATTTTAATCTGATGTTTAACCTCAACGAAACCACCGGATTGCTGTAAACGTTCTAACGTTATTGGTGCAGGAGAAGAACCATGGTTGTGCTAAAAATTGGTGGGCAGGAACTGGATGACCCGAATTTTGTAAAACGTTTGGGTGAAGCCGTGGCTGCCCTGGAGTCCCCGCCCATTCTGGTTCATGGCGGGGGCAAGGAAATAAGAGCGCTGCAAAAACGATTGGGCGTGGAGCCTCAATATATTGACGGGCTGCGTGTGACCGACGCCGAGTCGCTGGATATTGTGCAGATGGTGCTGGTGGGCCGGGTGAACAAACGGCTGGTCTCATCGCTGTCGTTAGCCGGAGTCGATGCCTTTGGCATGTCCGGCGTTGACCGGGCCGCCGTAAAAGCCGAAAAATTAGAGCACGCCGCCGGTGATTTGGGCCACGTGGGTCGCGTGGTGCAGGTTCGGGTCGAGGTGTTTACCCACTTGCTGGATGGAGGCATTACGCCCACCCTGTCGCCGCTGTGTTACGGCGAGGGCGGCGGTTTTTTTAACGTGAATGCCGACCACGTAGCGGTGGCCGTGGCCATTGCCATGCAAGCCGAGGCCCTGGTATTTGTATCGAATGTACCCGGCATTCTCAAAAACAAGAAGCTGTTGCCACGGCTGACCGCCTTGGAAGTTGAGCAGTTAATTAAAGACAAGGTGATCACCAACGGGATGATTCCAAAATCCAAATCGGCGTTAGAAGCCGTTCAGTCCGGTATGTCAGCCGTGCAAATCACTAATTTAGATGGCCTGAAGGCCGGTACCGGCACCACAATTATATCAAGTTTGTGAGTTAAGTGAGTGAGTTAAATGGGTTAAAAACTCTTTAAAACCGACCACACTCACTCAACCCACCTAACTTGTTTTATAGGAGTCTGCAATGACAAACACTCAGGAAATTATTAATCTGGAACAGCAGTATGTGCTGCAAACCTACATTCGCCCCGAATTTGTGCTGGATCACGGCGAGGGGGTGTGGCTGGTTGATGCCGACGGCAACAAATATCTGGATGCGTGCAGCGGCATTGCCGTCAATGCGTTGGGCTATCGCAGCCAACCGGTCATTGAGGCCATTCAGCGAGGGGCTGCCGGATTGCTGCACGTCTCAAACCTGTACCACACCGCTCCCCATGCCCTGCTGGCCCGTGATTTGGTGCAGTTCTCTTTTGCCGAGCGGGTTTTCTTTTGTAACTCCGGCACCGAGGCCAACGAGGGGGCCATTAAATTTGCCCGCAAGTGGGCCAGGGTAAACGGCCACACCGACAAGAGCGGGTTGGTGGCGTTTACCGGCTCGTTTCACGGCCGCTCGATGGGCGCGCTGGCGCTGACCGCCACCGAAAAATATCGCGCTCCCTTTGAACCCCTCATTGGCAATGTATCCTTCGCCCAATTCAACAATCTCAACAGCGCCCGCCGGAGTATCACCGAAAAAACCTGCGGGGTTATTGTTGAGCCGGTGCAGGGCGAAGGCGGCGTCACCCCCGCCACCCCCGAATTTTTGCAGGGATTGCGCGCCCTGTGCGACGAAGTCGGGGCGCTGTTGATTTTTGATGAAGTGCAGTGCGGCCTGGGTCGAACCGGCACCTTATGGGCGCACGAAAGTTACGGCGTCACCCCCGATATTATGACTCTGGCCAAGCCGCTGGCCGGCGGCCTGCCGATGGGCGCCATCCTGCTCACCCAAAATGTGGCCCAGGCTATCACCCCCGGTGATCACGCCAGCACCTTTGCCGGCGGGCCACTGATCTGCACCGTGGCCAAAGCCGTGTTCGACCAGATTAGCGCCCCCGAATTTTTGCCAAAAGCGCGGGAAAATAGCGCCTATCTGGAATCCGGATTGCGAGATGATCTGGGTCAATCGCCGCTGATTACAGAGGTGCGCGGCAAAGGATTTATGTGGGGCCTGGTTTCGATACCGCCTGCCGCAGATATTGTGGCCGAGGCGCTAAATCACGGATTAATCATTGTCATCGCCGGCCCACACGTGGTGCGCTTGCTGCCGCCATTAACCATCAATCGGGAAGAGATTGATATTTTGGTTGAACGACTCCAGAAAACGCTTGACGCCGTGGGGTAGCCTCTAATGAGAAGGAAAAGCGATGATAAATGTTCGCCGGGCACAGCTAACTGATGTAGCGTTGATGATGCCCCTTTTGGAAGAGTATGCGCGCCAGGCCGAAATTTTGCCGCGTACCGAAGATGATGTTTACCGCACCATCCGGGAGTGGGTGGTAGCAGAAACCGACACCACCATTGTGGGTATGGGATCGCTGCTGGTACTGTGGCACAATATGGCCGAAATCCGCTCACTGGTGGTTAATCCCGCCTACCACGGGCAGGGAATTGGCAGAAGAGTAGTTGCCCTCTTGATGGAAGAAGCGCAGGAGTTGCGTCTGAAAACCGTGTTTGCGCTGACCCGCAAACCTGCCTTCTTTTTTAAAATAGGCTTTAACCTGACCCGCATTGAAAAATTGCCCCGCAAAGTAAAACATGACTGCGTGTTTTGCCCCAAATTTCACGCCTGCGATGAAGTGGCCGTCATCACCCACCTGTCCAAAAAAGCAGATAACGACACCCAGAAGCTGTCTGTGCCCATCAACGAGAATGGCGCTGTTTCCAGTCTCGTCATTCCCCTTTCTACGCCGGCGTGATACGTGATGCGCGATCCCTCACCTCACGTATCATGCATTACTCCCCACGTTTCACGATTCGCGTTTTAGGTGGTACACTCAATTGATAGAATTCCACCAAAAAAGAGGCAGCTATGAAACCCAACGATCCCCGCTGGCCCAAATTCTGGCAAAACCTGATATGGTTTGCCGTTACCCTGATTGTGCTGATTATTCTGTTTCGCTTTTTTCTCAGCCCGGTAATATTGGTAGCCCTGTGGATTGTGGGTTTGGGTTGGGGTGCGTTTTTGGCGTACCGGTTGAGCCAGATTTTGCTGGGTGGCGGTGAAACAGCCATCAGCCAGAAACAGGCGCAGACATCACTGACCCAGGCCCTCGAATATCGGGCAAAGATAAAAGACGCGCTGGGTAAGGCATCCTCTGCAACAGGGATGCACCCCAGGGAACTTGAGCCCCAAATTGAGGCGCTTAGCGAGGCCGTTGAGGAGCTGGTGGAACGGATTAGCAGTCTGCGCCAGGATGAAACCATCCGGCGAGACAGGCAAACCGTGCCTAAAGCCATCAAAGACCTGGAAAAGCGGCTGGCCTCCGAACCCGATGCTGCCATCAAAAAGCAATTGGCGAGAACCCTGGCCAACCGTCAAAAACAGCAGGAATCATTGGATGCCCTGCAAACAACCGTCAAGCGGGCCGAGATTCAAATCGAAAGTACACTATCCCAATTAGGAACGATCTACTCGCAACTGCTCACCGGGCAATCCACCAGCCATGTGGCTGACTACAGCCGTCTCTCCGCCGATGTGGACGAGGAGGTCCGGCTGTTACAAGATCAACTTGAAGCCCTCCGGGAAGTAAAATTAGGGAGCGAATAGTGGAAAAAATCCACCCACCCCTGCTGCAATTTAAATATCTGCCGGATACCAACATTTGCATCTATCTCATCAAGCAGCGGCCGGCTGTGGTGCTGGATCACTTTCAACGTCATACCGTGGGGAAGATTGGCCTGTCAACCATCACCGTGGCCGAGTTGCAGTACGGTGCGGCAAAAAGCAGCCGCGTTGAGCAAAACCAACAGGCTCTGGCCCCGTTGGCCATCGCCCGGTTTGATTACCGGGCGACGAGCTTACGGCAAAATCCGATGTGCATTGGAACGCCAGTTCACCGGCCAAATTCTGAGTAAAAGAGAGAGTACAGGGATTTCTCCCTGCGGTCGAAATGACATGACGAGTTGACATAAGAATGACTAACAGTATCATCCATGTTGAACCACTTTACTTTACCAGAAATGAAAATAACCCTCACCCCCGTCGCTGACGCGACTCCCCCTCTTTCAATTTGGGAGAGGGGGTTGGGGGGTGAGGACTATTTACAAAGGAGACAAAATTGAGCAAAAAGTGGCAAACTATTCTTCTTTTGGCGTTGGCCGAATTACTGGTGATGGGGCTTTGGTTTTCTGCCTCGGCGGTTACCCCCGCCTTGGCCAGAGCGTGGCACCTGAATGCCGGCAATGCGGCCTGGTTGACCATGTCGGTGCAGGTTGGCTTTGTGGTGGGCGCGTTTTTGAGCGCCCTGTTTAATGTGGCCGATGTCTGGCGTCCACGGCTGATTTTTATGTGGGGAGCCGTCCTGGGCGCGGCAGCCAATGCGTCGATTGCGCTGTTTGCCGGAGGGCTGGCCGCAGCAATAGCGCTGCGATTTGTAACCGGTTTTGCCCTGGCCGCGGTTTATCCGGTGGGCATGAAAATTATGGCCACCTGGATGAAAGAAGATCGCGGCCTGGGTTTGGGCTTGTTGGTCGGGGCGCTCACCGTGGGTTCGGCCTCGCCGCATTTGATCCGGGCCTTTGGCGGGGTTGACGAATGGCGACTGGTGTTGTACGTGGCTTCTGCGCTGGCTCTTGGGGGAGGGCTGGTGGTGTTACAGTTTGGGCAATTAGGGCCGTATCGCACCGCTGCTGCGCCGTTTCGGTGGCGATACATTGGCGAGGCGTTAACAGATCGGGGGGTGCGCCTGGCAAATTTTGGCTACCTGGGGCACATGTGGGAACTGTACGCGGCCTGGGCCTGGATTTCGCTGTTTCTGTACGAATCGTACCGGCTGGCCGGCGGTTCAACTTTTTTTGGCCGGAATCCCGAAATCGCCGCTTCTGTGCTGACCTTTGCCGCCATTGGCATCGGCGGGGTGGGTAGTGTGCTGGCCGGGCAGGCGGCGGATCGCTGGGGACGCAGCCGGACCACCATTGTCAGTCTGGTGGTCAGCGGCTCTTGCGCCGTGCTGATTGGCTTCTTTTTTGGCGGCAACCCGTGGCTGGTTAGCCTGATTGCGTTGGTGTGGGGATTTGCTGTTGTGGCAGATTCGGCCCAGTTCAGCACCGCCGTCAGCGAGTTATCGGCCCGGGAATATATTGGCACCGCCCTGACCATGCAGACCAGCCTGGGTTTTTTGCTGACGCTGGTTTCCATTCGCCTGATTCCGCTGCTGGTCGATTGGTTTGGCTGGCAATGGTCTTTTTCAATCCTGGCGCTGGGGCCAATCTTTGGGGTGTGGGCTATGTGGCAGCTCAAACAATCGCCCGACGCGGCCAAACTGGCCGGGGGCCGGGGGTAAGAAGGGAGCAGGGAATAAGAAATATGAAGTAAGATTCGGCTCCTTTACTCCCTGGTCCCGTTAGTTGGCAAGGCTACAGCCTGGGGTGTAAAATATTTCCCGGATGCGCAGGCCGGGCGCGTAGCAAAACACAGGTGCGGATTGGTTGAAATTCTCATACGGGGATAGAATTCGGCTTCTATTTCTCTGTAGGAAAAACCCGAATGTCTGAACCGCAAAACTCGTCCAAATCTCCTCGCCTGCGGACGCAGGTGCTGGTGGCTACCCTGTCCCGGCTGGTCATCAATACCTCGCGCCGTTTCCTCTACCCCTTTGCGCCGGCATTGAGCCGGGGATTGGGCGTGCCGCTCACCTCTGTTACCTCGCTGATTGCGCTGAACCAGGTTACCGGTTTGCTCAGCCCCCTGTTTGGCCCGCTCAGCGATAGGCGGGGCTACCGGGTGACGATGCTTACGGGCCTGGGTTTGCTGGCGGCAGGTATGCTGGCTGCCGGGCTGCTGCCCGTTTACGCTATGGTTGCGGCCGGTATTTTTCTGGGAGGGCTGACCAAAGCCCTGTACGATCCGGCCTTGCAAGCCTACGTTGGCGAGCGGGTTACTTACGAGCGGCGCGGGCTGGTTATTGGCCTGATCGAAATGAGCTGGGCCGGCGCGGCATTGGTGGGTATCCCGCTGGTGGGTTTACTGATCGACCGGCTGGGCTGGCGGTCTCCCTTTATTGCGCTGGGGGCGCTGGCCTTGCTCAGCATGGCCGGGTTAGCCTGGGTCATCCCCTCAGATTCTCCAAAAAAGACAGAACGGGTTGAAACCGGTTTTGCACCGGCCTGGCAGCTTCTGAAAAAATCGCGGGCGGCCATCGGCGTACTGTTGTTTGGTTTTTTTATCAGCATGGCCAACGACAATCTGTTTGTGGTGTACGGGGCGTGGCTGGAAACCGGTTTTGGCCTGGGGCTGGTGGCGCTGGGGTCGGCCACCACGGTCATTGGCATTGCCGAACTCACCGGCGAAACGATGACCGCCACCCTGTCCGACCGGTTGGGGTTGAAACGCTCCGTCATCATCGGCGCAATTTTGTCAAGCGCCGGCTACGCCCTGCTGCCGATCATCGGGCAGACGTTGCCGCTGGCCCTGGTTGGCCTGTTTATTGCGTTTATCACCTTTGAGTTTACCATGGTCACCACTTTTTCTCTGGTTACAGAAGTGCTGCCCAGGGCCAGGGCCACTATGATGGCCTCATTTTTGGCCGCGGCCAGCCTGGGGCGCGTAGCCGGGGCGCTGACCGGCGGCCCGTTTTGGGTGTGGGGTGGCATGGCCACAACCGGCACAATGACCGCTCTGATTAGCGGTGTTGGGGTGGTCTGTTTCCTGTGGGGGATGCGCGGCCGGCGGGGGCGCATATAGCTTCCGTTCATCCGGTTGCAGAACTGGGGGGGGAACGGTTATAATTTTAATACAGGGTTGCAGAATCGCAAGGCCGCAAACATTGCTTGTCACTGCGACCTTGCAATTTTGCAACTTGTAATTTGTAACTTGCAACCTGCGACCTTAAAAACGCTTTATCAAGCATAATTCTGGAGAATAACATGTTACAACCATCAAACGTAACGCCCGATGATTTGGGCAATGAGATTGCGCCGGTTATCCCCGGCAGAGACCCGGAACTGTCGTTGACCATCAAACGTATTCCGGTGTCGCAGATGGATTTAAGCAGCAAAATTATTCCGGTGTGCGAGCCGACTTTGGGCGGCAACGAAGCCAAATATGTGCTCGATTGCCTGGAATCGAACTGGATTTCATCGGCGGGCAAATATATCCCCATCTTTGAGCAAAAATTTGCAGAAGCGTGTGACTGCAAATACGGGGTGGCCTGCGCCAACGGTACGGTGGCGCTGCATCTGGCGCTGGCGGCGCTGGGGCTGGGGCCGGGCGACGAGGTGATTTTGCCCACCTTCACCATGATTGCCACCATCAACACGGTGGCCTACACCGGCGCCACGCCGGTGCTGGTCGATTCCGAGCCGGATACCTGGAATATGGACGTTGACCAGTTAGCCGCCAAAATTACGCCCAAAACCAGGGCTATTATGCCGGTTCACACCTACGGCCACCCGGTGGATATGGACCCGCTGATGGAAATAGCCGACAAGCACGGTATTTTTGTGCTGGAAGATGCCGCCGAAGCGCACGGGGCAGAATACAAGGGCAAACGGGCGGGCGGGCTGGGCCACGCCGGGGCATTTAGCTTTTACGCCAACAAAATCATCACCACCGGCGAAGGCGGGATGATTACCACCAACGATAAAACGTTGGCCGATCTGACCCAAAATCTGCGTGATCACGCCTTTTCCACCGAGCGCCATTTTTGGCACAAATTTATTGGCTTTAACTACCGGATGACCAACCTGCAAGCCGCCGTTGGGCTGGCTCAAACCGAGCGGCTGGGGGAATTTGTAAAAAAACGACGCGAGAATGCCGCGCTTTACACCGAGCTGCTGCAACAGATTCCCGGCATTGTCACCCCGCCGGAAGCGGCGTGGGCCAAAAATGTTTTCTGGATGTATTCGGTGCTGGTTGAGGATGAATTTGGCATGAACCGCGACCGGTTGCGCGCCTTCCTGGCCCGGCGCGGCATCGAAACCCGCACCTTCTTTATTCCCATGCATTTGCAGCCCATCTACTTTAACGATTTCAAAGGGCAGCGCTACCCGGTGGCCGAAATGTTGTGCCAACGCGGATTTTATTTCCCGTCGGCCTCGTCGCTGACGACGGCGCAAATTCAATATATTACTGAAATTACCCGGCAGGCCCACCAGGAAGCAACAGGCTAATCAATGGATCGACCTGAATATGAGTCGATGTACGAACTGGAAGACCATCACTGGTGGTTTGTGGGGCGTCGTTGTCTGGCCCTGACCCTGATTGAGCAGTGGATCGAATTTTTCCCCGGTTCTCGCATTCTGGATGTGGGTTGCGGCACCGGGGGCAACCTGGAAGCTCTGGCCCGGTACGGGGCGGTCCACGGGCTGGATATCAACCCCATTGCCGTTGATTTTGCCCGCCGCCGCCCGCTGCCCAACCTCAATCAGGCTTCGGGGCTGGCCCTGCCCTACCCGGCTAACAGCTTTGATCTGGTGACTATTTTTGATGTGTTGTACCATCGCTGGATTGTTGACGATGGGACAGCCATCAATGAGCTGTACCGGGTGCTGCGCCCCGGCGGCTGGCTGCTGCTGACCGATTCTGCGTTGCCCATTCTGTGGAGTTCGCACGATCAAATCTATTACGCCCGCCAACGGTACACCTTGCGCCCTATGCGTAACAAATTGGCCGGAGCGGGGTTTGCCGTTCGCGTCAGTTCCTACGCCAACACGCTGCTGCTGCCCGCATTTTTGTTGGTGCGGCTTACCATGGATTGGCTGCCCGTTGCCGGCGATATTGATCGGCAGGGAACATTTCCGGAATGGTTTAACCGGCTGCTGACCCAGGTGCGCAGCCTGGAGGCCATCTGGCTGCGAAAAGGCCGTAGTTTGCCCATTGGCAGCAGTTTAATTTGCCTGTCTCAAAAGCCGGATGGCGCATAATAATCCCTCTGACTTTTTTTACCTGTGGGGTCCGGCGCAAATGTTCGCCTAATTGTTTTTTAGCGTCTTCGGTTGGCATTTGCCTTATTGCACGGATTGAACTTTTTTAAAATTATTGGCGCTACAGGATTTCGCAGGATCAAAGTAAAGAATTTGCCACGAATTGCACGAATTAACACGGAAAAAATAAAAAATCAGTGAAATCAGTGTAATTCGTGGCAGATAATACGTTTTTTATAGAGCGATTCTGCAAACTACCAGAGAGCCAAATTATTCAGGTACACAGAGCAGCGCAGAGATAACACGGAGTACACAAAGGATAGCTAATGAATAGAGCAAATCTGGCCCGCGGCCTGTTTCTGCTGGCAATTGCCGGTTTTTTTGTTTATCGTTACTCGCAGTTTGGCAACAGCATCTATTATGCGTACATTGCGGTATTTGCCGTGGTGGGTTTGCTTAGCTTGTTCAGCGTGTTGGCAGCCCGCTGGCAGAATGTGGCGCTCAATCTGGCCATCAGCCTCTTTTTTCTGGATTTTGTCTTTGCCGAAATCGAATGGGATGAATTTGCCGATGCCCTGCTGACCGCCAACTACTGGTGGTTTATTCCCTCGACAATATTTATTTTTATCCATCTTTTTTTTCGCACGCTGCGCTGGCAGTGGCTGCTTAAACCCATCGGCCAGGTTCGCTTCTGGCCGGCGTTTCGGGCGCTGGTTATTGGCATTACCGGCAACGTGGTGCTGCCGGCCCGGGCCGGGGAGTTTATTCGGGAGTTTGCCATTGGAGACTCCCGCGGGGTGGCTCAAACCGGCGCCGCTG
>CAYWSS010000069.1:0-13315 GCA_964460505.1 uncultured Caldilineaceae bacterium
CCCGCTAAAAGCATGCGGGAATGACATAATTCTGGTAGGGGGCTGAACGGTTACAAGAAATTTGTATTGCGTATTTTAAAAAACCTTACGTAATACGCAGTACGCAGTACGGACCGTAATATTTCAACAGGAACATAAACCAATGCGACTTGCGCTTGTGGTGATGGCTGCCGGGAAGGGCACCCGGATGAAATCGAAATTGCCCAAAGTATTGCATCCCCTGCTGGGCAGGCCGATGTTGACTCACGTGTTATCGGCGTTAAAACCGCTGGAACCGGCTCAAATTGTGGTTGTGGCCGGACACGAGGCCGAACAGGTTACGACCCAAATTTCGGACACCCCGGCCATGGCTGACATGCCACTGTCGTTTGTGGTACAATCTCCTCAACTGGGCACGGGGCACGCGGTTCAGCAAGCGCAGGCGTTGCTGCAAAACAGCGCCGATGCGGTGCTGGTGGTTCCCGGCGATTTGCCGCTGCTGTCAGCCGGCACCTTTGAAAAAATGGTGGCCGCCTATCAAGCCAGACAGTGCCCGCTGGTCATGCTAACCGTGGAAGCGAACGACCCGCGTGGCTTTGGCCGGATTGTGCGGGATGAGGCCGGTTATGTCACCGCCATTGTAGAAGAAGTTGACTGCACCCCGGAGCAGAAGGCCATCCGGGAACTGAACGTGGGCAGTTATCTTTTCTCCGCCAATTGGCTGTGGCAAAATCTGGAGAACATCCCGCTCAGCCCCAAAGGTGAATATTACATCACCGATCTGGTGGGCATGGCCGCCAATCAGGGTGAGCGGGTGATGGCCGAAATATTGGATGACCCCGTTGAGGCCATTGGCATCAACAGCCGCGTTCATCTGGCCGAGGCCGAACTGGCCCTGCGCCGCCGCATCAACCGGCACTGGATGGAGGCGGGCATCACCCTGGTAGACCCGGCCACCACCTATATCAACCCGGAGGTGGTGCTGGGGCAGGATACTATCATCCAGCCCAACACTCATTTGCTGGGCAGCACCACCATTGGCCGGGACTGCGTGATTGGCCCTAACAGTTTTGTGGAAAATTCGTCCATTGGCGACCGCTGCCGGGTGCGCTACTCGGTGATAGAATATGCGGTGCTGGAAGACGAGGTTGACGTGGGGCCGTTTGGACACCTGCGCAAGGGCGCTCACCTGGCAGCCGGGGTGCATATGGGCAACTTTGGCGAAGTGAAAAATTCTTACCTTGGAGCCGGCACAAAAATGGGGCACTTCAGCTATCTGGGCGATGCCACCACCGGCGAGGATGTAAATATTGGGGCCGGCACCATTACCTGCAATTACGATGGCGTTAATAAGCACCCCACAAAAATCGGCGACCATGCCTTTATCGGCAGCGACAGCATGCTGGTGGCTCCGCTAAATATTGGAGCCAATGCCAAAACCGGAGCCGGGTCGGTAGTTACCAAAGATGTGCCGGCAGACGCGGTGGCTTACGGTGTGCCGGCCAGAGTCAAAAAGTCAGATTAAAAAGTCTTTAAAAATTTATAATTTGGAGTTATTTTGTTAGACCCTGACAGTTCCATACCATTCCTTGTTCTTGCTATTTTTCTTGTTTTTCACGCATTGTTTGCGGCCGCCAAAGAGTCTATTGCCTCGGTACGTAAATCGAGGCGGCTGCACTTGATTGAAGACGGGCACCCTGCCGCGCAAAGGATTGATAACATTGCAGAAGATGCCACGCGGCTGTTGGCCACCGAACAACTCGCGCTTAAATTTTTGGGTTTTTTCATTGTTGCCCTTGCGGCCTTTGTGTATACCGACCGGCTGGCCCAATTGCTTGCAATCAACAGCTTTTTTGCGGTGGTCATTATCACCCTGATTGCCATCCTGGTTACGCTGCTTTTTGGCGAACTCATTCCCAAAGAAATTGCCCGCAATTATGCCGAACCGCTGGCGTTGCGGCTGGTATATCCATTGAGCTGGGTAGCTGTGGTAGCTGCTCCGTTGTCTAAAATGGTTACGATGCTGGGCCGCATGTTGACCGGGCGCTGGGATGAATCTCACGATGATTCCTTTGCTGTTATCACCGAAGAAGATCTGCGAACCTATGTAGACGCGAGTGAAGAGGGCGGCGTTCTGAAAGAAGAAGAAAAGGAGATGATCTACTCCATCTTCGATCTGGACGATACGCTGGCCCGCGAAATTATGGTGCCCCGCATCGACGTAGTTGCCGTCGAGGCCGATGAATCACCGCGAGAGGCCATGGATAAAATTGTGGCTGCCGGCTATTCCCGGGTGCCGGTGTACGTGGATACCATCGATAACATCACCGGTATTCTGTACGTAAAGGATTTGCTGGGGCACTGGCTGGAAAAGGGCGAACCACAAACCATTCACGGCCTGGAGCGGGCGGTCTACTACGTACCGGAAAGCAAACCGGTCAGTGTTTTACTACGCGAACTGCAAGGCAAACGGGTACATATTGCCATTGTGGTAGATGAGTACGGCGGCACGGCCGGGCTGGTCACCATCGAAGACGTGTTGGAAGAGATTGTGGGTGAAATTCAGGATGAGCACGACGCCGATGAATTTTACTGGCAGCAAATTTCTGACACCGAGTATATTTTTAGCGCCCGGATTGACCTGGACGACATTAACAACGAGATGTCGCTTGAATTGCCCACCGATGAAAGTGACACGCTGGGCGGCCTGGTGTTTAATTCACTTGAGCGCATTCCAAAAGTTGGCGACAGCGTTAATGGGACGCTCTTTGGTGTGCCCGATATACGCCTGACGGTGCTGTCTGTTGATGGCCGGCGGCTAAACACCGTAAAGATTGAACGTCTTGCGCCCAAGTCCAAACAAGCTGAAGAACAAGCGCCGGCTTTAAACGAGAATTCTTCCAAAATATTGAGCAATCCCCAAAATTCAGTTTCTAACTCATCATAACGACAAATCCAGCAAACAGAAGTGATTTATGACAGACAAAAACAGCTCCCCCCCATCCAAAACGTGGGATCATCTCTATCAAAAAGCCGTTGAGGCTATGGCCAATTCCTATTCACCCTACTCAAGCTACCGGGTTGGAGCCGCCTTGTTAACCCGCAGCGGCAAAATATATCAGGGCTGCAATATTGAAAATGCCGGCTACAGCGCCTCGGTGTGCGCCGAACGCACTGCTATATTTAAGGCCGTCTCCGAGGCCGAGACCGAATTTGTAGCCATCGCTGTAACCACCGTCAATGGCGGTGCGCCTTGCGGCGTGTGCCGGCAGGTTATGCGCGAATTTTCCGCCGACCTGACGGTAATTATTGGAAACGATCAGGGCAAATATCAAGTACTAACCTTGCCCGATATTCTACCTCACAGCTTTGGCCCGGAAAATTTACCGAAGAATCAGTAGTCAGATGTCAGTAGCCAGAAAAAAGTGGCTCTACAGGATTTCGCAGGATCAAAGTAAAGAATTTGCCACGAATTGCACGAATTAACACGAAAAAAATAAAATTTAGTGAAATCAGTGAAATTAGTGGCAGATAATACGTTTTTTATAGAGCGATCCTGCAAACTACCAGAGAGCCAAAAAAATCAGACACCTGGCTACTGGCTACTTAATGTCATTAAGTTGGTGGGTAAAGTTGGTTGAGCCTGTCGAAACCAAATCGCCTTCAACAAGTTCAGGCTACATTTTCTTCGGTGTTGCACCTTGAGAACTGCTTAACTTAATGACATTGACTGACCACTGGCTACTGTATGAGCGTCAACGAACGTCTTTACCGAACCGATGCTATAATTTTACGCCGTTCCGACTTTGGCGAGGCCGATCGCCTGCTGACCGTGTTTACGCCGGAGTACGGCAAAATCAGGCTGCTGGCCAAAGGCGTTCGCAAAATCACCAGTCGCAAAGCGGGCCACGTTGAGCTGTTTATGCTGACCAACATGCTCATGGCCCGAGGCCGCACTTGGGATATTGTCTCCCAAGCCGAAATTGTGGAGCCTTACCGCGAACTGCGGGAAGACCTGGATAAAACCAGCCAGGCCTACTACCTGGCCGAACTGGTTGACCGTTTTACTGAAGAACACGACTCCAACGCCCCCCTGTTTGAACTGCTGGCCCTGACCCTGGCCCATCTGGGTCACGTTGATGATCCGTTTATTGTACTCCGTTACTTTGAGCTGCATCTGCTCAGCCTGACCGGCTACCAGCCTCAATTGCACTTTTGTGTAACCTGTCAGGAAGCCCTGGAGCCGGTGGAGAACAACTACTTCCACTTTGTGGATGGCGGCACTCTCTGCCCCACCCACGGCGAAATTCGCCCCAACGCCGAAATCATCCCGCTGGCGGTACTGAAAGTGCTGCGCTACCTGCAAACCGAATCCTGGGAAACCGTAGCCGGGTTGCAGCTAAACCCGGCCACCCGCAAACACATAGAGACGCTGCTACTGGGTTACATCACCTTTGTGCTGGAACGCCGGCTCAAAAGCGTCGATTTTCTGCACAAGCTGCGCCGGTTGGGTTAATCTGACGACTACCCTGAGGCGTAAATCAGTCGGTAGATTACGGAGTGCAAAAGTATACTTTTGCACTCCGTAAGGCAAAACACCATTCTTTCCTTAACCTCAGCCTGCACCGCCACTCCCCGCCGATCCCGGTCTGACTACCGGCTACTGCCTTCTGTGTTTGTTATTGGGCAAATATGGTGGCTGTGGTAAAATTATCCGTCAAAAAATTTGAAGCATCGAGGGATTCAATGACCAAACCACTAAACTTCCAACAGATTATAATGAAACTGCAAGAATATTGGGCCAACAAAGGCGCGCTTGTCTGGCAGCCCTGGCACGAGGCTGTGGGCGCGGGTACGGCCAACCCCGGCACCACCCTGCGCGTATTGGGGCCGGAGCCGTGGAACATTGCCTACGTGGAACCATCTTTCCGGCCCGACGACGGCCGCTTTGGCGACAACCCCAACCGCATGCAGATGCACACCCAATTTCAGGTGATTCTCCAACCCGACCCCGGTAATCCGCAAGAACTGTACCTGGGCAGCCTCTACGCCATCGGCCTCAAGCGCAAAGAGCACGACATCCGCTTTGTGGAAGACAACTGGGAAAGCCCGGCGCTGGGGGCCTGGGGGCTGGGCTGGGAAGTGTGGCTGGACGGCATGGAAATTAGCCAGTACACCTATTTTCAGCAAGCCGGCGGGCTTCTGCTCGATCCGGTAGCCGTGGAGCTGACCTACGGGCTGGAACGGATTGCCATGTACCTGCAAAACGTCGACAGCGTCTGGAAGATCAACTGGGATGGCCGCCAGACCTACGGCGATATCCTGCTGCGTCAGGAAATTGAATATTGCGAATACAATTTCAACGCCGCCGATGTGGATGCCCTGGTCAACGCCTACAATTTCTACGAAGGCGAATGTAAACGCTGCCTGGCGCTTGGGCTGGTCATCCCGGCCTATGATTACGTGCTAAAATGCTCCCACACCTTCAACATCCTTGACACCCGGGGCGCAATTGGGGTTACGGAACGGGCCAACTATTTTGGCCGCATGCGCCGCCTGTCGCATCAGGTGGCAAAAGCCTTTGTGGCCCAGCGAGAAGCGCAGGACTTCCCGTTGACGAAGTACATGCCGGAACGCCCTGTTCACCGCCCGGAAAAAATCGTAAATCGTAAATCCACACCTGTCCTGGCGGACGGCGCCAGGGAAATCGTAAATCCGCAGCCGTTTTTACTGGAGATTGGCTCCGAAGAGTTGCCCTCTCACGATGTGACAGCCACCCTGAATTATCTGAGTGACGCCGCGCCAAAATTCCTGGATGAGCTTCGTCTCAGCTACAACAAGGTGACGGTGGTTGGATCGCCGCGCCGGATGGCGGTGCTGGTGGACGGCCTGGCTCCGCGCCAACCTGATCTGGAGCAAATAGCGCGTGGCCCATCGGCCAAAATCGCCTTTGACGCCGATGGCAACCCCACCAAAGCCGCCATGGGATTTGCACGCGGCAAAAAGGTGGATGTGAGCAACCTGGAAGTGCGCGACATAGACGGCGGCCGATATGTGGTGGCCATGGTGCGCACGGCAGGCCGCCCCGCCACAGAAGTGCTGGCGGGAGCATTGCCCGGTTTCATCGCCGGAATCCCGTTTGGCAAGTCAATGCGCTGGCTGGCCTCGGCCCAGGTGGGCGACAAAGTAGCAAAAACAGCCTACAGCCGCCCCCTTCGCTGGCTGGTGGCTTTACTGGGCCATGTGGTGATCCCCTTTGAGTATGCCGGAGTGGCCAGTGGGCGCATCAGCCGCGGCCTGCGCCCCGAAGGATCGCCGGAAATCAAAATCAGCGCGGCAACTGCCTATCTGGAAACTATCGCCGCTCACCGCATTTTGGTGGATGCTGATGCCCGACGAACAGAAGTCAAGCGGCAAGTCGAGGCCATTGCCGCTGAAGCCGGCGGCAGCGTGCCGGATGATCCGGCCCTGCTGGAAGAAGTCACCCATCTGCTGGAACAGCCGACGGCCTTTTTAGGCAGCTTTGAAGAAAAATATCTCGAACTGCCCAAACCGGTGTTAATCACCGTGATGCGCAAGCACCAGCGCTACTTCCCTATTGTGGACGCGGCGGGCAAGCTGCTGCCGCACTTTATCGGCGTGCGAAACGGCGGCGGCAATCACCTCGACATTGTTCGACACGGCAACGAAGGCGTGCTTCGCGCCCGCTACGCCGATGCCGAATTTTTCTTCAAAGCCGACACTGAGCAGCCGCCGGAGGCGTTCCTGCCCCGTCTGGATACCTTAACCTTCCAGGAGCAGTTGGGTTCGATGCTGGATAAAAGCAAGCGGCTGGAAACACTTGCCCCTCAAATTGGGGAACACCTGCAACTGTCTGCCGCCGAAATGAAAACGGTCGGGCGGGCGGCTCATCTGAGCAAAGCGGATTTGGCCACCAACATGGTGGTCGAGCTGACCAGTTTGCAGGGCATTATGGGCGGCGAGTACGCCAAACGCGCCGGCGAAAGTGACGCGGTGTCCGACGCCATTGTAGAGCACTACTACCCGCAAACTTCCCTACCCGGCGAAACTTTGAGCAAACCCGGCCTGGCGCTGAACATTGCCAACCGGCTCGACAGCCTGGGCGGCCTGTTTGCGGTCGGCAAAGCCCCGTCCGGTTCCGCCGACCCCTTTGCCCTGCGGCGGGATGCGCTCTCGCTGGTGACGATATTGCTGGAAACAGAAACCAGTTTCAACGCGCGCGCCGGGTTGGAACTGGCGGCCAAATTAATGCCGGTTGACGTGAGCAGCAAGGTGTTAACAGATACGGCAGCGTTTGTTCAGCGCCGTCTGGAAGGTATGTTACGTGAAGAGTACAAATTACCGCACGATGTGGTGCAGGCCGTGCTGGCGGAACGCGGAGACAATCCGTGGTTAGCGCTGCAAGCCGCCCGCGATCTGGCCGGGGCGGTTCGGCAGGATAACTGGGAGAACACGCTCAATGCCTACGCCCGCTGCGCGCGCATTGTGCGAAACATCGAGGAGCGCTACACCGTGCAGCCCGCCGCCTTCTCCGAAGAGGTGGAAAAGGGGTTGTGGGCGGCCTATCAAAAGGTGCAGGCCGGCCTGTCCCCAGCCTCATCGCTGGTAGCGGTGATTGCCGCGGTGCAGGGGAGGCTGGTCGCCCCCATCGATGCCTTTTTTGATGGGGTGCTGGTCATGGCCGATGACGAAGCCGTAAAACAAAACCGGCTGGCCCTCCTGCAGGATATCCGCGACCTGACCAGAGGCTACGCCGATTTCAGCCGGTTGCAGGGATTTTAGGTATTTTAGGTTCAGGGCTGTTCGGTTCTACGGTTATGTCATTGCAAGGCGTATTTTACCGAAGCAATCCCCACGTTGCAGGCCGGAGATTGCTTCGTCCGCTTCGCTTCCTCGCAATGACACGAGCAGAATCTTTAAAACTGAACAGCCCTGATTTAGGTTAGTCGCTACGCGGCGGTAATGGTGAGCAGGGCAATCCACAGCCCCAGTTGAACCAGAATCGTGCTTCCCCACAGCAGGTAGGCCCCCACCCTTTCCCGGCGGTAGATGAGCGAGCCGAGGATCAGATTAATTCCCCACACAATTCCCCCGGCGACCGGCAGGGTAAACAGGAAAATTTTAGGGGCAATGCGGTCGGCGCGGCCCAGATTGTCGAAATGGATGGGCAGGGCGCCGGGCAGTTCCGGATAAAAAAGGCTGATAAAGCCCAGCAGTGATACCAGCAACAGAGCCGCCATGCCCAGCAGCCACCAGGCCAACCGGTCGGTAAGCAGGGGGGGGTCAAAGGGGCGCCACCGCCGAAACCCTTCAACCCATTCCTGAGTGGGGCCGAGATTTTGTCGGGCCTGCCACGCCTTGAGAAATTGCTCCGGCTGTTGGGGGCTGATGACATACGTTTGTCCCGGTGTGATAATCAGCAAACTGTCCGACAGCGAGGCGGTGGTATGATATTTCAGGGTTCCGTAATTGTCCAACTCCCCCCGGCCAAACCGTAACCCGCCAATGTTAATCCCCCGAAATGTGGGCAGATTGGAGACGCTATTTCCCTGCACAATTTGCAGGATATTGTTGAAGGGAATGCGTTGTTGGCCCAAACCCCACTGAATAGCCACCCCGTTGCGATTGAGATGATAGCGCAGCTTAAATGCAACAAAGGTCCAGTGGGCTGCCAATCCGGTCAGGATTAACATCACCAACAAGCCTAGCAGGGTCTGGAATATTTGGGGGGGGGTGTTTTTGTGGAGCAGCAAGAGGAGTAAATATCCGGCCACAACTCCGCAAAAAACGGTCGCGCCCAGCGATAAAAAACCGCTGCGGGTAGGGTACGGTTGAAAACGCATCAGGTCAGTGATTCCAGATTCCAGCGCTTTAATTCATCAATCATCCGGTGGTGGGTCAAATCCAGGCTGATGGGGGTAATTGAGATGAGGCTGTTTTCCAGCGCCCAGATGTCGGTGCCGTGATCGGCCACCCCTCTGGGGGGCAGGCCGCCAATCCAGTAGTAGGGCCGCCCGCGCGGGTCTTTCCGCGCCACCAATTCGTCCCGATATACCCGGTGGCCCAGCCGGGTTAATTCCACGCCTTTTATTTTTTTCCAGGACACCGCCGGAAAATTTACGTTGAGCAGGGTGTTCACCGGCAGGCCGTGTTCCAGCACCTTTTTTGCCAGGTTGGCGCTAAAGGCAGACAGCGGGCCGTGATCGACCTCTTCCGTCGGTGTATCGTCGTGGTAGCCACGAGCCACAGCCATGGCCATATCGTCGTCAACCCGCTCTCGGGAGATGGCCAGCGCCGGCAGGCCCTCAATGGTGGCTTCAACCGCGGCGGCCACGGTGCCGGAATAAAACACATCGTGCCCCAGATTGGCTCCGTAATTAATGCCGGACACAACCATGTCCGGTTTTCGCTCGACCACGCCCAGTTTGACCAGCGCCACACAATCGGGCGGCGGGGCAGTAGAAACAAAGGCCGCGCTTCCATCCGCCAGGGTGATAGGGTCGGCCCGCAGCGGCTTGTGCATGGTTTTGGGATGCCCGGATGCCGACCAGTTGTGGTCGGGCGCAAAAACCAGCGTGTCGGCCACGGTGTCCAACGCCTGTTTCAGGGGTAGCAGCGCCGGCGCATCAATGCCGTCGTCGTTGGTGATTAGAATGAGGGAAGATTGGTTATTTTGAGTCATATTTTAAATAATGATGAAGTATGAACGATGAATAAAATAAGGTTGCAGGGTCACAAGGCTCTACTTATTCCCTGCTCCCTGGTCCCAGCTACCCTGTTTCTTTTCGCTCCGGAAAGAAAGGATAAAGGAAAGCACCTTCATCACTGGCAGGTTCATCTTCTTCCTCTTCTTTTTTAGGAATGATGATAACCTGTATCGGTTCGCTCCTGGTTTCGTTTCCGGCGGAATCGTAGGCAACCACGTGAACCAGGTGGGTTTCGGTATATCCCTGGCTGGTGTCGAGAATAGTGTGCCCCCCGGAAATTATTTTTTGATAACCAATTACCTTTTCGGGCAGATCATCCGGCCCTAATGCAGCCAGTTCTTCCGGATCGGTAATGGGAGTAGTCACGGAAATGACATACGACAGCGTGATTTCTTCGGTGGGCACTATTGTGCCGTCCGGCTGGGTCATCACCCTGGTAATGGTGATTGGCGCTTCGTAGGCCAGTTTGGTTTCGGTCAGTTCAACGGTCCAGCGGAAGGTGTAGGGAGCAACGGTGCTCTCGCCAATTTTCTGGTTGTCCAGAAAATACTCCACCCGGTTCATCGACAGGTTGTCTTCAACATCAATCTGGAAATTTACCCAGTCATTGAGCAGATTAGCCGTATTCCATTCATAAACCGTGTCAGGTTCGGGATTTACCATTTCAAGTTCAGGCGGCGTATTATCAACCGTCACCTGAATTGAGCGGCGTTCAAAGCTCTGGTCGCCTTTAACCACGGTCAGTTGCAAAGTATGCAGCCCTTCATCTTCGGCAGCGGAATCCCAAAAAGCCAGCGGCCCACCTTCAACCGGGCTGTTGTAATCGCCGCCAAGCTGTTTCCACTCCGTTGGGTTCAGCCCCTTGCCGGTCTCAATGCGATACAACTGAAAGCCATCGATAATGGCGTTGCCGGTAATCACCACGCCGCCTTTTACATACTCGTACGGGCGCGGGTTGATAAACGCCACCGGGCCGGCATTGATGGCCGGGCCGGTGCTGTCGTCATATTCGGTGGGCGGCTGGGAGATGCTGTTTTCTCTGGCCCAGTCGTTGGCTACGGGCGGATACACCTCGTACACCCGCTCCTCAACCAGTGCCGGCGGGGTATAAACGGTGGCCAGCTTGCCGTTTTCGCGATTGACGCGGAACACCTGATGCACGCTGTCTTCCTGTTGGGGCTCCGTGCCTTCCAGAAACATTTCGTAGACAATGCTTTCTGTGTTCTCGGTGGGTTTTTGGCCGGAAATAGCGTCAACCCGGCCATCGACCAGTCCGCGCGGGCGTTGCCATTCTTCCACCGGCTTGTCCTGATGGTAGTAGAGCATTACATCGTGCCAAATGGGGGCCGCGCCGGAAAGACCGGTAACATCCTTCATTTCGCTGTTGTCGTTGTTCCCCACCCAGACGGCGGTGGCCAGTTGGGGGGTGTAACCCACGGTCCAGTTGTCTCTAAAGTTGTTGGTGGTCCCGGTTTTGGCGGCAATGGGCCGGTCTTCAAAATCGCGCTTGAGCACGCTGTTGCTGCCAAACGCCACGGCTCTGGCCCGGTTGTCAGACATAATATCGGCCATCAGGTAAGCCAGCGCCGGATCGATAACCTGTTCGGTTTCCGGCTGGCTGTATTCGTAAATAGTGTTGCCGTCTTTGTCTTCAATACGCAAAATCGACACGGGGTCCAACGTGCGGTGGCCGGGGCGGCGGTCAACTTCCGGCACCGGCCGGCCGGCCATGGTGCCCAGGTTGGCCATTACGCTGTAGGCATAGGCCATGTCAATGGGTTTGACCTCGCCGCCGCCCAGAGTCAGGGCCAGGCCGTAATAATCCTGGTTGAGGGTGGAAATACCCATGCGGTGCGCGGTGGCAATTACATTTTTTATACCGGCTTTATGCACAGTCCACACCGCCGGAATATTGTAACTGCGGGCCAGAGCGTTTCGCAGCCGGACCGGGCCGTGGTATTTGCGGTCGTAATTTTCGGGCACATAGGGCGGGTTGGGATCATCGGGAAAGGATTGGCGCACGTCCATCACCATGGTAGCCGCGTTGTACACCCCCTGCGAAAAGAGGGTCAGGTAGCTAAACGGTTTAAAGGAAGAGCCGGGCTGCCGGCCGGGGTTGGCGGTACACACGTTTACGTTACCGTCGTTTTCTTTGTCCCAAAAATCTACGCTGCCAACCATTGCCAGAATTTCGCCGGTCTTGGGGACTATTGAAACCACACAGGCATTGCCGGCATTGTGGTCCTCTTCCTGAAGCTCTGAAATGTGTTCATTCATAATTTCGAGAGCCTTGTCGTTAAGATCAAGGTCGATGGTGGTGTACACGTTTAACCCACCCTGATAAATCAGTTCGGGATCGTAGGTGCGCTCAAGCTCTTTCCGCACGTAGATGGCAAAGTGAGGGGCCACAATATCGAAGCGTTCCTCAATTTCACGCACTTTGATCGCTTCGGCGTAAATTTCTTTGGCTTCTTCAGGGGTGATGGCTCCTTCTTCAACCATTCGCTTCAACGTAATCCACTGCCGGTATTTGGCCTCGTCAGGGCTGTTGATGGGGTTGAGAAACGGAAATTGAGGGATGGGCGCCAGAATGGCACATTCCGCATCGGTCAGGGCGCTGGCCGGTTTATCAAAATAAACCCTGGCCGCGGCGTTGATGCCGTTAGCCAGATTAAAATAGGAGTTGGTGTTAAAATACCACTCCAGAATTTGATCTTTGTCAAAACGGCGCGTAATTTCCACGGCCAGAATAAGCTCTTTGACTTTGCGGGTGTAAGAAAGTTTGGTGCGCTCGTCTTCGTCGATGAGAATATTTTTGATGAGCTGCTGGGTAATAGAGCTGCCACCCTGCACCTGACCGCCCTGCAGGTTTTGCCAAAACGCCCGGCCAATACCCTCGGGGTCAAAGCCGTAATTCTGATAAAAGGTTTTGTCTTCCAGAATTACGGTGGAATTCCGGCAAAACTCGGGGATTTCGCTCAACTTTACATAGCTGCGGTCGCCCCGGTAAGGATCAAACAGCTCGTAAAGCAGCACCTGGCCGGTGCGGTCGTAGATTTTGGTGGTTTCAAAATCTTCCTGCTCGGTTTCGATGGCGGTGGGGTCGGGCAGTTGCCGGGCAAAGCTGTCGTACACGGCGTAGACCGAACCGACGGCCATAAAAAACGAGCCCGCAATTGAGGCCAGGACAATAGCTGCTACACCTAACAGCAAAAATCCCAGATAGAGGAATATTTTCGGTTTTTGTTCATTCGTCCGTCGCCGGCGGCGGCGGGTAATCATCACTTTTCGATTCGATTGCATCGTTCGGGCCTGTTACTCTTTAACCGTACCAATTAAAAACGGCACACCGGACAGGCCAGTCTACCGTACCGGCAAACATGGTAGCAGAAACCAATTGCTTGGGCAAGTTAGTAGCGGGGCAGTTACCCAATGATTAACCGTTGTTTTACCCAACGCCGGGGCTTCAATGGGCTGTTACCAAACATATGGTGCCGGATGTTTGCCTTTAGCAAACGTTAGATAGATAATTGGAACACGTGTGTAATTATGAAACAGGGATTAAATGAATTGTGAAGTTTTGCTTTTTTTATTAACAATTCACCATT
>CAYWSS010000070.1:0-1082 GCA_964460505.1 uncultured Caldilineaceae bacterium
CCGCTTAGGTGGCTCGGTCGGAGACCGGCCACAGCACCGGGTTTACTGAACATGTACTTGGCAACTGTTATTATTTGCCGGATAATATGACACCTTTAGGAGATTCTTTGTGCGGGCACTAATTACTGGTATTACCGGGTTTGCCGGGGGACATCTGGCCCAAATTTTGATAGACCGCGGAGATGAAGTCTTTGGGGTGGCCCGTGACATTGGCCACGGTCTCGCCCACCTGACCCAAAAAGTTGAGCCTGTCATCAAGGATTTGCAGGATGCAACCGTGGTTGAAACATTGCTGGCCCAGGTTCAACCCGATGCCATTTATCATTTGGCCGGGCAGGCATTTGTACCCACCGCCTGGGAAGACCCGTGGGACACGTTTGAAAACAACGTGCGGCCCCAACTGTATATTTTGCAGGCCATGATTAAACTAAAATCCAGAGCGCGGCTGCTGGTTGTGGCTTCAAATGAGGTGTATGGAATTGTGCCGCCGGAACAACTGCCGGTTAAAGAAGATACGTTGTTGCGCCCGGATAATCCGTACGGAGTCAGCAAGGTGGCTCAGGATACGTTGGCCTTGCAATACCATCTGAGCCATGGTATTGATGTACTCCGGGTGCGGGCATTTAACCATATTGGGCCGAGGCAGAGTCCGTTTTTTGTGGCTTCGTCATTTGCCAAACAGATTGCAGAAATTGAGGCCGGCCTGAAAGAGCCGGCGCTCAGGGTGGGCAACCTGGAAGCCCAACGTGATTTTACCGATGTAATTGACGTAATGCGCGGCTATGCCCTGCTGGTTGAACACGGCCGGCCCGGCGAAGCTTATAATGTAGGCAGTGGAGAAGCGCACTCTATTCAGGAATTGCTGGATATACTCTTGAGCCAAACCACGGCCACCATTAAAATTCAACCGGACCTAACCCGCATGCGCCCTTCTGATGTACCTGTTATTTACGCGGACAACACTAAATTGCGTAAACAAACCGGCTGGGCGCCTGCTTACAAATTTAAAGACAGCCTGCAAAGAGTACTGGAGTATTGGCGAGGGGAAGTGAAGCAGGAAGCAGGGAGCAGGGAGTAGGGAG
>CAYWSS010000070.1:1182-13273 GCA_964460505.1 uncultured Caldilineaceae bacterium
AGGGAGCAAGTTATACGCTGCCCGATGCCTTTGCTGCCTTGCAACTTGGCAATTGCATTCGAATTAGTAAATATAGAAGTGTGCCAGTCTCAATGGGACGGTACCGAAAATAAAAATCAGGGATTAGGAATCAGCATTTCCCCTAATTCCCAATTCCTAACCCCTATTTTTAAAGGAGATTTTTGATGAGCAAAAAAACCGCCCTGATTACAGGGATCACCGGCCAGGATGGATCATATCTGGCCGAATTTTTGTTGGAAAAGGATTACCATGTTATCGGAATGGTACGCCGCAGCAGCACCGTAAACTTTGACCGTATTGCCCATTTACAAGAGGTAGATGCCCTTGAAATTGCGCAGGGTGATTTGCTCGACCAGATGTCGCTGATTGACATTCTGAATGAATACCGCCCACAGGAAGTTTACAATCTGGCGGCCCAATCATTTGTGCCCACATCGTGGCGGCAACCGGTGCTTACCGGCGAATTTACAGCGCTGGGTGTAACCCGGCTGCTTGATGCCGTCCGCATTGTTGACCCCACCATTCGCTTTTATCAGGCCTCATCCAGCGAAATGTTTGGCAAAGTTATGGAGGTGCCCCAAAGCGAAACGACTCCGTTTTATCCACGCAGCCCTTACGGAGTAGCCAAAGTTTACGGGCACTGGATTACCATAAACTATCGGGAAAGCTACAATCTCTACGCCTGTTCCGGCATTTTGTTTAACCACGAATCACCGCGCCGGGGGTTGGAATTTGTAACCCACAAAGTAACCCACGCCGCAGTCCGGATAAAGCTTGGTTTGCAAAACGAAGTCAGACTGGGCAACCTGGACTCTCGCCGCGATTGGGGATATGCCGGTGATTATGTGCGGGCCATGTGGCTGATGCTTCAGCAGGATGAGCCGGATGATTATGTAATTTCCACGAACGAAACTCACTCGGTACGCGAACTGTGTGAAGTGGCGTTTAACCGGGTAGGCTTAAATTATGAAGATTATGTAGTCATTGACCATAAATTCTACCGGCCGGCTGAGGTGGACTTACTCATTGGTGACTCGAGCAAGGGACGCACCAGGCTGGGGTGGGAACCTACGGTCAGTTTTGAAAAATTAATTAATATGATGGTTGACGCCGATTTGGAAGCGCTCCGCGCCGAAGGTGGCGGCAGTTAGTTCTTATTTTTACCTTTTCTGACTTTGGGAGTGTTTTGGTTGACACGTTACCCTGTTTTCAGTATATTATCCTCCAATTCTAAGTAGACAACTCTAATGAGCATCAACGCCAAAAATCCAGAAATAATTGCCCCTGTGCCGGCCAAACCCCCCGCCACACAATCCTTTGGCCGCTGGTTTGAACGACACTGGTTGCTGGTTTTTAACGCCGGTTGGGGGATATTTGTGGTACTCCCCTGGCTGGCCCCCATACTAATGGCGCTGGGCCTGACCTGGCCCGGCCGAGCCATTTATTTTATTTACAACTTTTTCTGTCACCAGCTCCCGGAACGCTCCTGGTTTCTCTTTGGCCCAAAATTCAGTTATTCGCAAGCAGAAATTGCCTATGCCTGGGGCCGTACCCTGCCGGAAATAAGCAACGAACTGGTGCGCCGCCAATTTATTGGTACCGCAGAAATCGGGTGGAAAGTGGCCTGGTCTGACAGAATGGTATCGATGTATGTCAGCATTTTTCTGTTTGGCCTGTTGTATGCTGTTTTAAGAGAAAATGGCATTCGTGTGCCGCCAATGCCGTGGTGGCTGTTTATTCTTTTCATTGTGCCGATGGGTATCGACGGCACCACTCACCTGATCAATGATGTTTTGCGGGCGCAGTTTCGCCAGACCAACGAATGGGCCGCCATGCTCACCGGCTATGCCTTCCCCGCCAATTTTTACGCCGGCGATCACTTCGGCTCGCTCAATTCTGTATTGCGGTTGCTGACCGGAATCCTGTTTGGATTTGGGGTCGTGTTCTTTTTGTGGCCGCTGATGGACACTGAATTTTCGCCGGAGTAGCCGTTTTTTTGCTTGACAAACCTTTTTGTTCCCCTTACTATTAAAATCAAATTTTAATCCACTCAATGAAGAGAGGTAACACAATGCCTATTGATGACAAAGATTTATCCTATCTCAAGCTGTTAGCGCGTCAGTATCCAACCATTTCAGCCGCCTCAACGGAAATTATCAACCTTAACGCTATCCTGAATTTGCCCAAAGCCACCGAACATTTTATTTCGGATGTGCATGGGGAATATGAGGCCTTCCTGCACGTATTAAAAAACGGATCCGGCTCAATCAGGCGCAAAATTGAAGAAACCTTTGCCGATACGATGCTAAAAAAAGAAAAGCGCAGCCTGGCCACCCTTATCTACTACCCCGACAGAAAATTACCGTTATTGTTACAAACTGTGGAAGATACTGACGAATGGTACCGTATTACCCTATTCCGGTTAATTAAGATGTGCCGGGTAGTTTCCTCTAAATACACCCGCTCAAAAGTTAGAAAAGCGCTGCCCGATGATTTTGCCTACGTCATCGAAGAGTTACTTCACGAGCAGGAAAGCATCGAAAACAGACAGGAATATTACAAGAGCGTTATCAATACCATCATCGAAACCGGGCGGGCCAATGCGTTTATTATTGCCATGTCAAAGCTAATCCAGCGGTTAAACATTGACCATCTGCATCTTCTGGGCGATGTTTACGACCGGGGGCCGGGGGCGCACATTATCATGGATACGCTGCTTGAATACCATTCAATGGATTTTCAGTGGGGCAATCACGATATTGTGTGGATGGGAGCCGCCGCCGGCAGCGAAGCCTGCATCACCAACGTTGTACGGGTAGGGCTGCGCTACTCTAATATGGTTACAATGGAAGACGGATACGCCATCAGCCTGCTGCCGCTGGCCACGTTTGCCATGCAAACCTACGCCGATGACCCTTGCCTCCCATTTATACCCAAACACTCCGGCGAACGTGAATACAGCGAAAACGAATTCCGGCTGATGGCGCAAATGCACAAAGCCATCTCCATTATTCAATTTAAGCTGGAGGCCCAGGTTATCAAACGCCATCCCGAATTTAAAATGGATTCGCGGCTGCTGCTGGATAAAATTGACCATAAAAATGGCACCGTAACCGCTTACGGAAAAACCTATCCCCTTAACGACACCAACTTCCCTACGGTTGCCCCCAACAACCCCTTTGAATTAACCGAGCAAGAAAAGCTGGTGGTAGAAAAGCTCAAACTCTCATTTTTCAACAGCCAGAGACTACAGCGGCACGCCCGTTATCTCTATTCCAAGGGAGGCATGTACCTGGTATACAACGGCAACCTGCTTTACCACGGATGTATCCTGATGAACGAAGACGGTTCGCTGAAATTATTTAAAATTGATGGACAAGAGCTTGGGCCACGAGCTCACATGGATCGGATAGAACGCCTTATTCGGCAAGCCTATTTTGCCACGCACGACCCCAGAAAGAAACAAGTTGGAATGGATACGATGTGGTATCTCTGGTGCGGAGAAGATTCGCCACTGTTTGGCAAAGATAAAATGGCCACCTTTGAGCGATATTTTATTGACAACAAAGAATCTCACCAAGAAGTTAAGAACGCGTACTACACCTTTAGAGACAAAGAAGAAACCGCCGATAAAATCCTCAAAGCATTTGGGCTGGAGTCCGGGCACATTATTAACGGCCACGTCCCGGTAAAAGCGGCCAAGGGAGAAAATCCGGTAAAGGCCGGCGGCAAGCTGCTGGTCATTGATGGGGGCCTCTCCAAAGCTTATCAAAAACAGACCGGTACCGCCGGCTATACCCTGGTTTACAATTCATTTGGCTTGTTGCTTTCTTCACACCGCCCCTTTACATCTACCCAAAAAGCCATTGAAGAGGAAGAAGATATTCACTCAAATACCCAGATTCTGGAACGAAACTACACCCGAATTCGCGTAAAAGATACCGACCTTGGCAAAGAGCTTCAATCGCAGGCGGAAGATTTGCAGGCCTTGCTCACGGCCTTTCGTAAAGGATATATAAAGGAAGGCTAAATCTGTCAAGAGGTTTAATTTAAGGTGAACTGAATTAACTCAGCCAGGTTACAGGTGGCCAACCCAATCACGTGGTCGCCACCACCATAAAAAACGTAAACGGTGCCATCAACCACCGGGTTTGCGTTGGAGAAAACAACGTTAGGAATATCGCCCCGAATTTCCCATAATTCTTCCGGCCCAAAGATGGCTGTTTTGGGCCGGGCAATAACTTTTGTGGGATCGTCCAAATCCACCAGCACCGCGCTGATTTTATAGATGTGGTCCTCGTTGTAGCCGTGGTTGAGCAACAGCCAGCCGTGATCGGTTTCAATCGGGACACCATTGCTGCCCACGCTTTTGTAATCCCAGGCATCCGGATCATCGGTACGGGGGCCATAGATCATCGCCATATCCTCTTCTTTCCAGGTAACGAGATCATCGGAACAGGCCAGCCAGACATTGGGCCAGCGGCGATGCAAGGCAGCGTATCGCCCCTTGATCTTGCGCGGAAACAACACGTGGTCTTTGTTATCTTCGCCGCGAACAATCGGCCCCAATCGCTCCCAGGTAATCAGGTTATCACTGACGGCAATCATGGGCAGAATACCGCCCCCCAGATGGGTGGGTTCCCCTTCACCGTGAAACTCACGGCCGTAGGCCGTGTAGCACATATAAAAACGGCCCTCCAGTTCAGTCACGCGAGGGTCTTCCAGCCCGCGAGAATCGGCGCCGTCAATGGGAGAGAGGACGGGTTGGCGCATTCTATTCCAGTGAATACCATCTTCACTGACGGCATAGCCAATCCGGCTGACCCAATCTAACCCTTGCGCCCGGTAATGCATATGGAACAAGCCGTTGTGGTAATTGACAGATGGGTTAAAAACATTGTACGTTTCCCAATCCGAGGTGGGATCGGGCAGCAAAATGGGGTTGATTGGGTGTCGTTGTAATTTCATACAGAGTCTCTCCTATACTACTTTAGTGAACAAATTGGCTCTACAGGATTTCGCAGGATCAAAGTAAAGACTTTGCCATAAATTGCACGAATTAACGCGAAAAAATAAAAAATTAGTGAAATTCGTGGCAGAAAATGCGTTTTTTATAGAGTGATCCTGCGAAATCTCAAAGAACCAACAAATTTCAATCACATCAGACAGCGATGGTAACCGTTCACCCCCCTCCCTTGAGGGCAGGGGTGAATAAATACAAATGTTGACTTCCGTTCCGTCTACCGTTATTCTAAGGGAAGATACCTTATTTGGGAGCGACAAACCATTATGTTGGAAAAAACAGCCGCAAAAATCAGCCCGCCTGAAAATAAAATAGTTAAAGTCCAATCTCTGGAAACTCCGGGAGAATTGGAAAAAGCCGGGGGCGCTGCCGCCCCCCCGCCCCAGGAATCACACGCCCAAATTCCAAAAGCCGTGGCCCCCCATCTCCTCCCCTCTAATGCAACCTTAAAAAACTCGTCGCTCTACTTTAATCAGGAGCTAAGTTGGGTAGATTTTAACTGGCGCGTGCTGCACCTGGCCCTGGATAAACGCACCCCGTTGCTGGAACGGGTGCGTTTTGTGGCCATTACCGCCAGCAATCTGGATGAATTTGTCCAAAAGCGGGTGGGCGGTTTGAAACGGCAGGAAGCAGCCGGCGTGCAAAAACTCTCTCCCGACGGGCGAACCCCCACCGAACAGTTAACGCTGCTCCGGGAAGCCGTCAGGACGCAGCATCGCACCATGACTAAAACGTGGGAAACCGCGCTAAAACCAACCTTAAAAAATAAGGCCCGCGTAGTTATTTGCAACTACAAAGATCTCACCGTGCAACAGCGCGAACGAATGCACCTTTATTTTCAAAGTGAAATCTATCCCATTCTTACCCCGCTGACCGTAGATCCCGGGCATCCCTTTCCGTTCCTGTCTAATCTCAGCCTGTCGCTGGCCATTACGGTACGCCATCCAAAGTTGGAAACAACCCACTTTGCCCGGCTCAAAATTCCGCCCAACCAACCCCGTTTTCTGCCGGTACCGGGTACAAAAAGAAACGCGCCAGCCCTCTTTTTACCCATCGAGCAACTGATTGCCCATCACATTAATGAACTCTTCCCCGGCCTGGAAATGGTCAGCGTGCATCCCTTCCGGGTTACCCGCAATGCCGATGTTCGCCGGAACGAGGAGGAAGCCACAGACCTGTTGGCCATAATCTCGGAAGAGCTGCGGGAACGCCGCTTTGCCCCCATTGTGCGGCTGGAAGTAGCCAAAGAGATGCCCGACGAAAATCGCAAACTGCTGATGCGCGAGCTTGATCTAAAGCCGGAAGATGTGTATCAGGTAGATGGCCTGCTGGATTTGACCAGTTGTTTTCAAATTGCAGATTTAAATGCAGCCAGTCTTAAATTTAAGCCGTGGTCGCCGGTTATCCCGGACCGGCTGTTGCAAAATGGAATCACAACCGGCACCAAAAATATTTTCGCCATTATTCGCCAGGGTGATGTGCTGGTACACCACCCCTATGAATCTTTTACAGCCAGCGTGCAGCAGTTAATTGAAGAAGCCGCCGCCGATGAACGAGTGCTGGCCATCAAACAAACGCTGTACCGCACCTCGCACCAATCACCCATTGTGCAGGCTCTCATTCAGGCGGCAGAGCGCGGCAAGCAGGTGGCCGTGCTGGTAGAAGTTACCGCCCGATTTGATGAAGCCAACAATATTGAGTGGGCCAGAATGTTAGAAAATTCCGGGGTTCACGTGGCCTACGGGTTGGTGGGCTTAAAAACGCACACCAAAGCCACATTGATTGTGCGCAAGGAGAGCGACGGCCTGCGAACTTACTGTCACATTGGCACCGGCAATTACCACCCCAAAACCGCCCGGCTTTACACCGATTTTGGGCTGCTCACCTGCTCGCCGGAGTTGGGACACGATATTGTTAACCTCTTTCACTATCTCACCGGCTATGCCCTCAACCAACATTACAAAAAAGTGATGATTGCTCCACAAAATATGCGAAAAACTTTCAACCAGCTCATTGAGCGGGAAATTGAATATCAACAACAGTATCAGAGTGGAAAGATTATTGCCAAAATGAATGCGCTGGACGATGTGAAGATTATCAGAAAACTTTACGAGGCGTCGCAGGCGGGCGTTCAAATTGATTTGATCATTCGGGGGCACACCCGATTACGGCCAGGCTTAAAGGGGTACAGCGACAATATTCGGGTTATCAGTATTCTGGGTCGATTTCTGGAACACGACCGAATCTTTCACTTCCACAATAACAACAGGCCGCTCACCTTTATTGGCAGCGCCGACTGGCGGGGCCGCAACCTTAACGATCGGGTTGAGTTGATTACGCCCATCGAAGAGCCCAGCCTGCAGCAACGTCTCATTAATATTTTAGATGCGGCCATAAACGACAACCGGCTGGCGTGGGATCTGGATTCGGAAGGCAGTTATCGCCTGCGTTACCCGGAAGCGGACAAGAGCGAACGCAATTTCCACAAAATCTTGATGAAACAAGCAACCAAACGAGCTAAAAAGGCCATCCGGTTGTAAATTCGTTGGCCTCGTTTTAAATTCGTTTTACCTCGTTCCCACGCAGAGCATGGGAACGAGGTAAAACGAGGCAAATATGGCACGATATCAAAAGGGCCTGTCAGGTTTACCAAAACCTGACAGGCCTTTTTAGGCTACAACAACGGGACAAGACAATGTGACCGCCGTAAATTACAACCGCAGCCGGGGGTCAAGCGCATCGCGCAGGCCATCGCCCAATAGGTTAAAGCCCAGGACCGTGAGCATAATGGCCAGGCCGGGGAACAGAACCAGATGCGGCGCGCTAAATAGCTGATTTCGCTCAGAGGCCAGCATGGCGCCCCATTCCGGGGTTGGGGGTTGGGCGCCCAGGCCCAAAAATGAGAGGGCGGCTGTTTCCAGAATAACGGTGCCGATACCCAGGGTAGCCACCACAATAAGCGGGGGAAAGGCATTGGGCAAAACATGTTGAAAGAGAATACGACCGGGATTATTACCGATAGAGCGGGCAGCCAAAACGTACTCTTCTTCTTTTACCGACAAGACCGTGGATCGAATGACCCGGGCGTAGATTGGCACACTGACAATAGCAATGGCGAACATAGCGTAAATCAAACTTCTTTGGGCAAAAATAAATTCAGGCACGCTGGCCCTAAATGCTGATTCCAGAGCTTGGTTATTATTAAACAGGGTTCTTAACGAACTGGTGATGGCAATAGCTAACAATAAAAAAGGAAAAGCCAGCAGTACGTCCATAAATCGCATGACGCCGTTGTCTGTCCAGCCGCCCAGATAACCGGCCAAAGCGCCCACTATTGTACCCACAAGTATGGCAAACCCAATGGTAATGAAACCAACAACCAACGAGATACGTGTTCCATAAACAATACGGCTAAATTCGTCTCGAACATTGCCGTCAATGCCCATCAGGTGTTGGGGCTGGCCGGCGGGGCAGCCCAGCAAATGAACACATGGAGGAGTGCGTTTTTTGACATCCTCTTTTCCAATCAGGGAATCGTTGGGGTCATAGGACGCAATGACCGGCGCAAAAACAGCCATCAATACCAGGAAGCCCAGAATAATCATACCGGCAATCCCCGAGCGTTGCCGGAAAAGCCGCCGGACAGCAACTATCCATAAGTTTTCGGATTTTGCTAAAGAAAACCTCCTGGTAGTCCCGGGAAGTTTTTCAATTTTTGTAGTTGTAGCCATAAATCGTGTATTCCTCTGAAGAACTTTGGGGGTAACTATCCAGCCACGTCCGCCAAGGGGTGAAGCCCCCGGCTAATACAGGTGAAAGTCGGCTAAAGACCGGCTCCTATCGACTCGCAGGGCGTTTTAACACCTTCCACCTGAAGTAGCCCTGAGTTTCAACTCGGGGCAAACACCGCAGCCTGAGATACCTTTACGTTTTATTTAAGCCTGATTCGCGGGTCCAGAAATCCATAAGATAAATCGACGATGAGATTAACAAAAATAAATACAGAGGCAATAACCACCGTGAATCCCTGAATAATTGGAAAATCACGGGCCGTAATTGCCTCGAACATAGTCCGCCCGACGCCGGCCAGAGAAAAAATGGTCTCTGTTAAAATTGCGCCGCTAAAGAGTATCCCCACTTGAAGCCCAATTATTGTCACAATAGGCAGCAAAGAATTGCGAAAGGCATGTTTCATTACAACCCGCCTTTCAACCAACCCTTTGGCCCGGGCCGTGCGCACATAATCCAGCCCTAAGACTTGCAACATGCTGGAGCGGGTCATGCGGGCAATAATAGCCATCGGAATGGTGCTAAGGGCAAGAGCAGGTAAGATCAAATGCTTAATCGAATCGTTGAGAACTTCCAAATTGAAGGTAATTATGGAATTCAGGATATACAGATTGGCAATAAACTGCGCCACATTAAAAGTAAACGTGCCTTCTTCCAGGCCCAAATTATAAACTTCGTAAAATGGTATAGCCACCACACCCGCTGACAATCGACCGGATGGAGGCAGCCAAAACGGGGTGTCTTTTAACAATAAGGCAAATACGTAAGCCAGCATTAAGCCCAACCAAAACACGGGCATAGATACCCCTATATTAGCCCCCACCATGGTGCCCAGGTCAACGGCAGAATTATGACGAACAGCCGAAATAATACCCAGAGGGATACCAACAATTACCGCAATAGTTAACCCGGCAATGCCCAACTCAAGGGTAGTGGGCAAACGTTCGATCAATATCTGCATAATCGGGCGATTGAAGCGGATCGAATCCCCAAAATCGCCATGAGCCAGGTCGCTAATATAGGCGAGAAATTGGATCGGAATCGGCTGATCTAATCCCTTTTCACTCAAAAAGCGTTCACACACTTCTTCTGTGGCTTTCTCGCCCAGCATCGCTTTGCACGGATCGCCGGGAATTATTCGCCCCAGAATAAAAGCAACCAATAATACGCCAAAAATAACCGGTACAGCCGCAAAAATGCGCCGAATTGCATATTTATACATAGGCCCTCCTTTTTAAAAGGATGCAACTACTCACCCACCATGTCATTTCAAGACCGGCGGCCGGAAAATCTCTGAGAGGTAGCAATCAGGTGGATGGTTGTTGCTAAATTGTTTTTCCCTGCCGGATTTTTGCTAACAGCACCGCTATAGGGATTGCTCCCGTTGGCCGAAATGACACGTCTGAGGCACAAAACCTGGACCAACACTTGCGCCGGCGCAAGTGTACCCAAAGGCGCAATGAAGGCGCTTTGTTTTGCCCAAAAAGCAAGGAACAATTTTCAAGTCCTGACAAGCAAAAGACTGCGGGATGGCTTACAGCCCGTTGAGGGTGTAAACCATCCCGCATTGTTATTACGCGCTTACATTAAGCGTGGAGCAGAATGGCCTTTATTCGGCATTCATTAAGCCATCCCACAGGTAGGAGTAGTAATCGAAAGAGCCGGTGGTGCCAACGTGACTCGGGTTGGCGGCATCAATGCCGGCAGCCCAGGAGGCAACAACATCATTGGCATCCAGGTCTGAACCATCGTGGAACTTGACACCTTCCCGCAGGAAGCAGGTCCAGACGGTTGAGTCTGCGTTAGGTTCGCAGGAAGTTGCCAGAGACGGGAAGACGTCGCCGGAATCAAGGCCGTAGTTTAACAGGGGTTCAACGGCCTGCTGGCAAACGCTGAGCGACTCACCATCAGTCTGGTCGGCGCACCACAGGCCAATCGGTTCGGCGTTTTGCATCCAGACAAAAGTGTCTTTGCCGGGGTCAACAAACTCGGCCCGGACGGCGCCAAAGGGAGGAGCGTTGGTGGTGATGTCGGCCCGGGCGGCTTGAGCGGACGCGCCGTTTGCAATCGGAACCATCGGAACCAGTTCACGGATGGCGTTGTTGGCTTGCTCGTACAGCGGCGCGGCTTCTTCAACGGAGCCAATCTTGGAGGCGGCCTCAAGCGTCTCATAAATCTCGGGATGAGGATCGCCAAACTGGGGATTGGAGCCACTAAAGTGAAAATCGAGGAAGTTGGTGACGTGAGGATAGTCAGCGCCCCAGCCCAACAGGTGGAACCCGTCAAGATCACCACTGGTGGATTTGTCAATGAACTCACCCGATTCCATCACGACCACTTCTACGTCAATGCCCAGATTTTCTTTCAATTGATTTTGGAACTCAACCGCTACCAGGCCCGGTTCCGGCAGGTAACCCCGGAAGACATCGCGGTAGTAGATTTTGGATTCAAACCCATCGGGGTAACCGGCATCGGCCAGCAATGCCTTGGCTGCATCAGGGTCAAAGTCGTACCAGGGTTCACCTACACAGCCGTTGGGAATGCTGCACGGGGTAAAGTGGGTGGGCACTACTGAGCCATCAGGATAGAAATTGTCCACAATACGCTGGCGGTCAATGCCCATGGCCACAGCCCGGCGAACATCAGGATTGTCGAACGGCGGGAAGGTGTTGGTCATACCCAGATACAGGATATTGGGGTTGGCAACGGGCAAGAGTTGCAGGGAGTCATCATTGCGGACGGTTTCAAAGTCGTCGGGGCTGACATTGGTGATTTGGTCGACGGTGCCGGCTTGCAGTTCAAGCAGGCGGGCCGCGCCTTCAGAGGCCCACCGGACGACAAATGTTTCGGCAATGGCCGGTTCACCCCAGTAATCATCGAAACGTTTGTAAACCAGGCTGTCGCCCCGGTTCCAGGATTCGAGCATATAGGGGCCGGTGCCGATAGGCTGTTCCAGTAACGCGCCTTCGCCGCCGGTGGATTCAATGTATTCCCTGGGCTGAATGCCAAAGGGGGTAAAGGCTGCCTTGGCCAGGAAGGCCGGGTCAGGCCCGCACATTGAGAACTCAACGGTCAGTTCATCAACGGCTGTTATCTGGGCAATCTTGCCGCCGTAGCTGCAATCGCCGGCGCTTTGAATCAGCAGGCCGTCAACTTCACTCAGACCGGCCGGGGCCAGTTCGGCCATGGCTTCTTCGCCGCCTGCTTCACCTTCTGCGGCCATTTCGCCAATCATTTCACCGCTCTGGTAAATGGGCA
>CAYWSS010000071.1:0-13226 GCA_964460505.1 uncultured Caldilineaceae bacterium
CTCGTAGTCAGCCTCGCAGCGATAGCGAAGTGGCGTTAGACGACCGAAGGTCCACGGCGCTGCGTATCTGTCTACGAACATTTTATACGAGGAGAAAAAATGAAGGGACTAATCTTGAGTGGGGGTAAAGGCACCCGTTTGTACCCTCTCACGTACACCAGCGCCAAGCAGCTTATTCCTGTGGCCAACAAACCGGTATTGGCCCGTGTCATCGAAGCCATCCGCGATGCCGGCATTGAAGACATTGGCATTGTAGTCGGCGATACGGGCGCAGATATTAAACGCGCCATTGGAAACGGCGGGCAATGGGGGGTGAATGTTACCTACATTCCTCAGGATGCGCCGCTGGGGCTGGCCCACGCGGTTAAAATATCGCGGGATTTTCTGGGCGATGATCGCTTTGTGATGTTTTTGGGCGACAACGTAATTCAGGGCGGCATTAGCCCGCTTATCTCTCAATTTGCCGGCAGCGAATACAACTCTCAAATCGTGCTCACCTGTGTGCATCATCCGGAACAGTACGGCGTGGCCGAGCTGGACAACCAACAAAAAATAGTCAACCTGGTTGAAAAACCTAAAAACCCTGCAAGCAACCTGGCCCTGGTGGGAATTTACATGTTTGATGCCAACATATTTAAAGCGGTCAACGCCATCAAACCCAGTTGGCGCGGCGAGCTTGAAATTACCGATGCCATTCAATGGCTGGTAGAAAATAAATTCAACGTTTATCCCTATGTTCACCGGGGGTGGTGGATTGATACCGGCAAGCCCGGCGATATGCTGGAAGCCAACAGCCTGGTGCTGGAAGAATTGACGCCCACGATTGAAGGCTACGTGGACCGTGACAGCGAGGTAGACAGCAGGGTAACGGTGGAGGCCGGCGCAGAAATTATTAACAGCGTCGTGCGGGGTCCGGCAATCATCGGTAAAGAAACACGTCTGGTGAATGCCTACGTGGGGCCGTTTACCAGCATCTACCATCACTGCCAGATTGAAAATGCTGAAATTTCACGCTCAATTGTGCTGGAATACAGCCAAATCCGTAACGTCAACCGCCGTATTGAAGATAGCCTGATTGGACGACATGTGGTGCTGCATCGTTCTCCCATCCGGCCACGGGCGTACAAATTTACGCTGGGTGATAATTCCCACGTGGGATTGCTCGGCGAGAGCGAATAATTAATCCCAAACATAACCCAAATTTTGTTTGGGATATAATTGGGATAAGTTTGGGTTATATTGCAATTTCTTAGAAACCAGGCCCGAATGTTAAAAATTATTCGCCTTACCCCTGCACTGACCCGAAAGGGGGCCGGCGCAAGTGTTCGGCCCTTCGCGTTATTCGCGATTGTTTTTTAATTTCTTCGGTTGGCATAAGCCTTAGGGCGCCGGTCGAAAATTATTAAACTCTCTGTGCGTTTCGCGTCTGCGGTTTCTCGGCGTTTCTCTGCGCTCCAGCCTGCTACCTGAACAGGTACAGGTAACAGGTACATTTGGAAGAATAGATGGAAATCGAAGTCATTCGCAGCAGTAAACGAAAAAAAACGGTGAGCGCCCAAATTGTGGATAACAAATTTGTGGTTCGCGCCCCGGCCAATATGAGCGATGCCGAACTGCAACCCATCATCCAAAACCTGCGGCAGCGTTTGCAGCGAAAGCAGCAGAAATCCACGTTAGACGACCTGGCCTTGCAACGTCGCGCTCAGGAATTAAACCGGAAATATTTTGGGGGCCGCTTAAAGTGGAACTCCATTAAGTGGGTAACCAACCAGAACAAAAGCCGGTTTGGAAGCTGCACACCCACGAACAGCACCATTCGATTATCGCACCGGCTGGGCAGGATGCCCACGTTTGTGCAAGACTATGTTATTGTCCACGAGCTGGCGCATCTGCTGGAAGCCAACCATAGCCCAAAATTCTGGAAACTGGTAAACCGTTACCCCAAAACCGAACGCGCCCGGGGGTATTTAATGGCCGTGGGCATGGAGAACATTGAAGATTAACGGGACAGGCTCACGCAAATTGAGGGTCTTCCCGAAGTAGCCGGGCAAACCCTTCGGCCAGGGTTGTACCGGCTTTAAAGCCCAGCAACTCGGCGGCCTTTGTGGTGTTGGCCACCAGCGTGGATACCCCCCCGGAGGTTGAGGGGTTAAAAATAGATTGGGCTTCCCGCCCGGTAACCTGCTCCATATTTCTTATTAATTGGTTTACCGTTGCTCCCACACCGGTGCCAATATTGATAATCTGGCGATTTATCCCCTCGGCGGTGGCAGCGTTGACCAGCGCTTTAACCACATCATCTACAAAAATGTAATCGCGGGTTTGTTCGCCGTCTCCGTAAACCACTAACGACCCTTTTTGCAATAATTGACGCATAAATTGTGGAATTACAGGCGGATAGGCGGGCGGTATCGCCTGCCCCGGCCCGTACGCATTAAAAATCCGCAGGGTCACGGTTTCTATGTTCCACAATTCGCCAATGGTGCGGACGTAGCTTTCGGCGGCCAACTTGCTGGCTGCGTAGGGAGAGGCCGGATTTGGCAGCAACCGTTCGTGAACACATGTTACATTTTGTTCGCCGTACACGGCTCCGGAAGAGGCTAAAACCACCCGTTTAATCCCCGCATCGCGCATGGCTTCCATAATGGCTACCGTGCCGCTTACATTGGTGCGATTGTACTCGCGCGGGTACAGCACCGACTCCGGCACCGAAACCCGCGCCGCCAGGTGATATACGCAATCAACCTTGTTTAACAAGCGCCAGACTTTGGGTTTGTCCTCAACATCGCCACGGGTAAAACTAACCTCGGGCGCAAGCCGGGCCGCGTCACCGGCGCTCAAGTCGTCCAGCACCCGCACCGTGTGCCCGCGCCGGGCCAGATAATTGGCCAGTGCTGCGCCAATAAAACCCGCCCCCCCGGTAATTAAAAAGCGCATGCCAAATCCTCAAATCGATTGAATTTGCAAAATTGGGGCTTTGAAAAACGTGGCAACCGGTTATGCACCAATTATCCCCCGGTCAACTTCCCAGGGATAGATGACCCAATCGGTGATTTCTTCGGCAAAGAAATCGGGAGATTTGTCGGGAAAACGGGAACGGTGCGGTTTGTAGTGGATAACCGCAGAGAAGGGGCGGCCACCGGCCTGATTAACCCGTTCCGTAACATTGACCACTTGCTTGCCCCGGTCCCAAATGTCATCCACAATCAACACCTGTTTGCCACGCAAGGAGCTGTCGGCGGGGAACTGCATAAACACAGGCCAATCAAGATCGTGTTCTTCATCTTCGTAAAAATCAACCGAGGCCACCAGCACCTGCGCAATGTTCAACCGCTCGGCAATAATTGCGCCGGGAATAATGCCCCCGCGGGTAATGGCAATAACCATATCATAACTGTACGCCATCAGGCGTGGAATAAGCCCGTTAACCATCCGGTTTACGTCATTCCAGGTTAGGTACACTTTGTTAATTTCGTCCATCAACGCACCTGCCGGTTGCCCAATTTTAAATTTACGATTTTGATTTCGATTTGCGATTTGCGATTAGCTCCGGCGCTGATTTCAATTGCACCCAGAGGGCATTATAATAAATCGGCAATCTGAAATTGTGGATTATTGTAACATAAATGAATTCGAGGGGCTAATTAACCGTAATTGAGTTTGCTATTTTGGCAAACGTGGCGGTGCCAATGCCGCTGACTGCGGTGATTTCTTCAATGGAGGAAAATGCGCCAACAGTGGCCCGATAGTCGATGATTCGTTTGGCAATGGCCGGGCCAATGCCGGGTAGCGTATCCAGTTCCTCAACTGTGGCGGTATTGAGATTAATTAATCCGCCGCCTGTGGCAGGGCCGGAATTACTATCTGCGGATACTTGCTCCGCATGTTCGGGGGCTGCCTCATTTTGCCCGCCTTGAATCGGGGGAGGGGGGGCATCTTCTCCCTGTAAAGGAACATGAATCTGCTGCTGGTCCTTCAATTCAAGCGCCAAATTAATCCGGGTGCGGTCCGCTTCTTTGGTAAAGCCGCCGGCGGCATCTATCGCATTTTTTACAATGCTGCCACGTGGCAAAAAGTAAACATCAGATTTGGCAACGGCCCCGGTAATGTATACTCGCACCGGCGCAGGGGTTGGCGTAATTGCAGGTTGCAGCGTGGGCGTGGGCGCAGGCGTTGTGGTAGCCTCCACTGGAATTACCTCTATCGGGGCGGTTGAAGGCTGTCGCATGTAGAAAATCCATGCACCGGCAATAGCTACAATTGAAAGTGTACTAAAAACCACACCGCGGTTTCTGTCCAGCCAGGTATTCATGTTGAGCTTGTCCTCCAAATAAGATTAGGGGTCAGGGGTCAGGAAAAACGTTTTTCCCTAACTCCAAACTCCAAACTCCTGACTCCAATTATCGCACACGACAGGCTCCCGGACAGGCTCCTTATTGAGCCGTTTTTACATTAACAACCTTAAAATTTTCAACGTCATTAATTACGGAGTAAACTCATGACGAAAAAGTTGGCGGGTAGTACAATTTGAGGCTGAATTGCCAGGTAGAACTCGCCACACTCACCCAGCTCATTTAACTCTCACACTCATTTTTTGGAGATAATATTGTGCTGAAACAACATCTTAACCCGCTGGAACAGCTTCAAACCACCGTCTGCAAATTCAGGGATAGTCGCGATTGGCGGCAATTCCACTCGCCCAAGAATCTCAGCATGTCAATTGCCATTGAGTCTGCCGAATTAATGGAACATTTCCAATGGCTGACTACCGAAGAAGCCAGCCAACTGATTCAGGATAACGCAAAAACCAAACAGGCCATTCAGGAAGAACTGGCTGATATTCTCATCTACTGCCTCAGCATGGCCGATGTCTTAAATTGTGATGTAGCCGGCATTATCTTTGACAAAATCAAGAAAAACGAGGTCAGATACCCGGCAGAAAAGTATCGGGGCCGGTACTGACAGGAAAAAAACCCTAATTAAAAACGGTATTTCATCTGCGGTACTTATGAAGCAATGTTTTACCGAAAGCACATTGCAAATTTTTTGCAACGTCAAAAAGGTACAATAAGGCAGTTCCAGGAAAATAATAATTCCAAATCTCGTACCCAAAGAGGGCATTATAGGAATGGCGCGTAAATAACTTACCCAATTGGGGCGGTAACGAAATACGTAATTCATTACTCATTATTCATTATTCATTACTCATTGGCTCTACAGGATTTCGCAGGATTAAAGTAAAGAATTTGCCACGGATTGCACGAATTAACACGAAAAAATAAAAAATTAGTGAAATTAGTGGCAAATAATACACTTTTTATAGAGCGATCCTGCAAACTACCAGAGAGCCTACTCATTATTCATTGAGGTAACAATGGCCGCAATTTTTAGTGGATTAGATACCGAAGCGTACGACAGAACCTATACCGATGCTGAATTGATCGGGCGTATTTTAAGCTACCTGGCCCCATATCAAAAACGAGTCTTGTGGGTCATCTTTTTTGTCAGCCTGCTGGCGCTGGCCAGTGCGGGCCAACCGTTAATTGTTTCGCGGGGAATGGGCACGCTGGAAACGCAGCCGGCGATGGTCTTGATTCTGGCTCTGGTTGGGTTGATGGCCGCCGTGGGGGTCGGCGTGTGGTTGGCCAATTGGATGCGGCGCCGCATCCAAATTCAAGTCATTGGCGATGTCGTGTCGGACCTGCGGCGGGATGCCTTTGTGGCCACCATCAACCACGACCTTTCTTTTTTCGATGAGTTTGAGTCGGGGCGCATAATCAGCCGTATCACCTCCGATACCCAGGAATTTATCCAGGTGGTACAGCTTGTTACCGAGCTGGTGACTCAAATTCTGGCGGTACTCATCTTGTTGGTAGTGCTTGTCAGCATCTCCTGGCAACTGACTTTGGTACTCCTGGCGTTGGGGCCGCTGGTCATTATTCTCACCCTCTTTTTCAGGCGGCTGGCTCGCTTTGTTACGCGTAAGGCTGCCAGAGTGTTGGGGCAAGTCAACGCCTCAATTCAGGAGGCGGTGACCGGAATCAGCATTGCCAAAAATTTTCGTCAGGAGGCAGCCATTTACAACGCCTTTGCCGGCGTAAACAAGCAGTCTTACCAGGTCAATCTGCGGCGTGGATTTGTGCTTTCCAATGTTTTTCCGGTGCTTAATACGTTGTCCAGCGTGGGCATTGCGGCCTTGCTCTATTGGGGAGGCGTCTCTGTAAATTTGAGCCTGATAACCGTGGGGGCGTGGTATTTATTTATGGCCAGCGTCGACCGTTTCTGGTTCCCTATGATTAATCTGTCTGTTTTCTGGAGCCAGATTCAGCTGGGACTTTCCGCCGCCGAGCGCATTTTTGCCTTAATTGATGCCCAATCTACGGTGCAGCAAACTGATAAACTGCCGGTTAGTCAACTGGATGGCGAAATTATTTTCGACCGGGTTAATTTTAGATACAGCGAGCAAGAGCAGATTTTACGAAACTTCTCCCTGAATATCAAACCAGGTGAAAGTATTGCCCTGGTGGGGCACACCGGTGCGGGCAAAAGCAGTATTGTAAAACTGATTACCCGCTTCTACGAGTTTCAGGATGGAAAAATTTGTGTCGATGGGCAGGATATCCGTGGGGTCAATTTGCAAAGCTACCGCCAACAATTGGGCATTGTTTCTCAAATGCCGTTCCTTTTTTCCGGGACGGTAGCCGATAATATTCGATATGCCCGCCCGGAATTAACCGATGAAGAAATTAAGGCCGTTGCCCGGCAAATTGGTCAGGGCGAATGGCTGGAAACCCTGCCCAATGGCCTGCAAACCGATGTGGGCGAACGCGGCTCACGCCTGTCGATGGGGCAGCGGCAGTTAGTGGCGCTCACCCGCGTGTTAGCGCAGCAACCGGCCATCTTCATTTTGGACGAAGCCACGGCCAGCGTTGACCCGTTTACCGAAGCCCAAATCCAAGAAGCAATGGACCTGATTTTGGAGTGCAGTACCTCCATTCTCATCGCCCACCGGCTTTCCACCGTTCGCTCAGTCGATAGAATCCTGGTGCTGGATAACGGGCGCATCATAGAGCAAGGCAACCACGATACGCTGATGCAGCAGGGCGGCCACTATGCCGAGTTGTACGACACCTACTTCCGCCACCAGTCGCCTGATTTCAGACCTACCACTATTACATTTGCTTTTACTCCTGAAGAATTTGGTATTGAGTGATCATATTGATTTAATCACCCCTTGAATTTTAACAAAAAAGGCCGCGCATAATTGACGCGGCTTTTTTTGTTAAAATTATCTACCAAGCCTGTATAGCGAAATTCATTGGTTAAGTGGATTTTTTAACTTTGTAAATTTATGTTATAATTAGTACCTTGGTACTACTCACTCCCTTTCCGGTATTAGAAAATCACTTAGCTCCCCTCAATTTATTGTTTGGCTACACAAAGCCTAAACAAAAATATAGCTTTCAGAGCAACCGCAATGACTTTAATCAGAAACGTGGTAACCCGGCCCCATCATCTTCAGTGGTGGCAATGGGGGCAAATTATGGGAGTGTCGTTCCCGATTCTTTTCTTACTGTTGGGGATACACCACCCCTTACTTTGGGCCTTGGGGATTCATTTATTGATGGATTTTACGACCCAGTCAGATGAGACAGCGGCCGGCAAGGCGCGCGGAGATTGGTCGGTATTATCTTACCACGCTTTTATTTCCGGGGGTTATGCCGGACTTATTGTTGGCGGTTTACCCGGCCTGGCTATTTCAGCCATCACCCATTTCTTGATAGATTCCACAAATAAGTTTGGTCGAGCCGGCATAACCGGTGCTATACTCGATCAGGGTGCCCACATTGCGACCCTGATTGCCATCTGGTGGATGTTGTAATTTACCTCAACATCACTCGGCAAAAAGAACCTCGTATTTTTTATGTTATCCCCAAACAGCCGTCATATTATTCAATGCAGCCCAAGCCCATCGCACTCTCGCCCCTTTCCGGTTCCGAAACTGGAATTTCGGAACCGGAAATTCATGTCAAGCCGTAAATACTCACTATTCAACCTTTACCACAATTTTGCCGTAGCTCTGCCGGGACTCCATAAGTTCGTGCGCCCTGGCAATCTCATCGAAGGCGAAGGTGGCCCCAACTACCGGCCGAATACGATGGCTTTGAACAAACTCGGTCAACTCCTGCCAGGTATTATGCAGGCGAACCGTATCTTTCAACTGATACCCAAGATGGGAAGCCATTACGCCGTAAGAGTGTTGGGCCATATGGTTTATGCCGGCCCGGGGGATGGCCCGCCAGGTTTTCCACCAGGAGAGAGGGTTCCATTTTTGCAGGTTGAGGCCGGCAAAACCGGTCACCACAATCCGGCCAAATGGGGCCAGCAAGTTTAGGCTTTTGCGATAAACCTCCCCGCCGACCATCTCCAACACCACATCAACCCCCTGGCCATTGGTTTGAAGACGAATTTCCTGTTCAAAATCGCGCTTGCGGTAATTAAGCGCATAGTCGATATTTAATTTATAGAGGCGTTTAATCTTTTCATCGGTGCCGGCCGTCCCGTAGACCACGCACCCAAACTGCTTGGCCAACTGAACGGCAGCTGTGCCTACCCCGCCGGCCGCCGCATGGATGAGGAGCCGGTCGGTGGGTTGCAGGCGGGCCATCTTAAACAGGCTAACCCAGGCGGTCATATAATTGACGGCAAAGGCGGCATTTTCCTCCGGGGAATAACCGGCAACAGCCGGTAGAGCTTGAGCTTCGGGAACAGTAACGTATTCGGCATACCCCCCGTATTGCGTGCCAACAATCACTTTCTCCCCAACCTGGCGATGTGCTGCCCCCGGCCCGACAGCCTCAATTTTGCCAAAGGCTTCCATTCCCAGAATATAGGGCAGTTTGGGTGCCCAGCCATACAGACCTTTTCGGGACTGGATTTCAGCGTAGTTGATGCCGATAGTCTGAGTTTTGACCCTAACCTGATTGGTCTCGGGTTGCGGCGCAGGGACATTCGTAATTTTCAAGGTGGCGGGGCTGCCATGTTTGGTCAGCAAAATGGCTTTCATCGGTCATCCTTGTATAAAATAAAGGTGGGGCAAGCCTCACCCAACCGGTTGCTCGCCGGTATTATACCCCCAGAAAGTATGCAATGACCAATCATTTGCAGGTGGGTACCAATTTTTCTCACAAGCGGGCAGATCTGTGTTTATTTTCTCCCAATGAAGCTATTAAATCCTCCCCTGCAAGTGACATTCATCCTGTCTTTTTGTGACATTTATCACTGTATTTTCCCCTACCATATTTGGTATACTCTTTGTATTGCGTCAGTTGGTTTTCCCTAACAAAAATAGATATTGAGGCCGCATGATTTTCTTAACCTGGTTTTCGATCAGGAGTCTTCTTGCAATTTGTTGCGCGAAATTTCACACATTGTGCAAAAAACAGACATGCACGGCTGAACATAGATTCTTTACTCCAAATATTGTAATGAGAGACTCATGAAAAAAGGTGAGAGTTATTTGGGAGTCCAGTTGCCACCTGAACTCATATTTGATTATATCAAATGGAATATTCTAATTCTAACTGGAACACACACTCGAGCTGGAAAAGAATCGAACAGACTTCACACCAATTTACCATATTTTTTTATTCAAAATCCCTTGGGAGGGGCCAATGTCTAAACTCATATTCAAATCCACCATCACTTTGTTCAGTCTTTTATTGATTCTGGGGCTACTTCCAGGTGCTTTTCATGCCGGAGATGTTGCTGCGCAGGAGCCCAAAGATGAACCCATTCAAATCGATGTTGTAGGCGGGCAGCCCGCATCCCCCGGTGAATATCCCTGGCAGGCACTAATTTTTGTTGACGGGTTTATGTGTGGCGGGTCTTTGATTGATGCGGAGTGGGTATTAACCGCCGCCCATTGCGTTTATAATTATTGGGGTAGTGTTTACCAACCTTCTGACTTTCAGGTTACTCTGGGCGACTATTATCGTAATTTGAATGATGGGAGAGAACAGATAAAAACCGTAAGCCAGGTCATTGCGCATGGAAATTATAATTCCACTACCAATGATTATGATGTGGCATTACTTCGCTTGAGTTCTCCGGCTGTTTTGAACACCTATGTTTCCACCATTTCATTAAACTCCACCGGCAACATTGCAACGGGAACAATGGCTACGGTTACCGGATGGGGAACTACTTCTTCGGGAGGCAGTTCATCAAATGTTTTGATGGAAGTGGACGTTCCTGTTGTTTCTAACACTACCTGTAATGCTTCGGCATCCTATAACGGGCAAATTACAGAAAGTATGCTGTGCGCCGGATATGCTGTGGGAGGGAAAGATTCGTGCCAGGGGGATAGTGGAGGGCCGCTGATCATTTCCAACGGCAGTGGGGGGTGGCAACAAGCGGGTGTGGTTAGTTGGGGCGATGGTTGTGCAGAGCCAGACAAATACGGGGTATATGCCAGAGTCTCACAAATAAAGAGTTGGGTCGATTTTTACGTAAACGGGCCGAGCACGTTCGTTTTTCTGCCCCTTATCATACGAAACCCGGCTCCCAGCACTACTTGCACCCCGGATCCTTCCGGCGAATCTAGTAATATTGCCGATTCCATAAAAATTTGCAGCGGGCAAACAGTGAGTGGGCAGGTTAACCGGGATAATGATGAAGATGACGTGTATAAAATTTGGGCCACCTCAGGTCAGCAGTTAACCATTTCAATGAATGGGACAGGGGGTGACGCAGATATTTATCTTTATCCCCCGGGATCAACCAATGTATGGACCGATACACCGGCAGCCTATTCTGATAATTACAGCAACAACGAGTTTATTCAGGGCACCGTGTTAGAAACCGGATACTGGTATGTTGATGTTTTTGCCTATGACGGAACCACCAACTACAACGTAACCACAACATTAGGCCCCGGCAGCACTGAAACACAGAATCTCACTTCGTCCCGAAATGATCAAGAGCATCGACTACTCCGGAACAGGGTGCCGAAATAAAACAAAGGTACGGAATATCCAAGATACTACTGAGTTTTCAGGGGTGAATCCCAAATCTCACCCTGAAACCAAAACAGGGCGATTTTCCGGAATCGCCCTGTTTTTTTGAATTGGCCGTTGGATGTTAGCGCCCCAGGGCCGCCAGCATCTCTTTTACACGGGTGAACTTGAGCCGGGGGCGTCCCAACGCTTCGCCGTTAGCAAGCTCCAATTCATCTAGCTGGAGCCAGTTCTCAAAGGAGACAAAGTTGGGCTGGCGTCCCTTAATGAACTCGATGGCCGCATCAACCTGTGGGTGTTCGGGGGCCAGGGTATTGCCTTTTTTCAGGTCGTTGAGCATGCAGGTGACGGTTTCTACGGCATCGGGTTTGTTGGTGCCGATTACGCCGCTGGGGCCGCGCTTGATCCAGCCGGCGGTGTATAGGCCAGGTACCGGTTCCTGTGTTTCAGAATCTAATATGCGTCCTTTTTGGTTGAGAATCACGCCCCAGTTATCGTAAAACGGCACATCCGGCAACGGCACACCCCGATACCCCACGGAGCGGAAGACCAAACCGACCGGGATTTCCTCAAATTGATCCGTTGCTTTGGGGCGTAACGTGCCCACATCGGTGGCGTACAGTTCATTTTTTACTAACCGCATAGCGGTGATGCCTGTCTCTTCACTGCCGATTAACTCAACGGGAGAGGCCAGAAAACGCAAAATGAGTTTGCACGACTTTTCGTTTTCTTTGGGGGCAGTGTAGCTCTGAATAATCTCTACATTGCGCATCATGGCCCGGTCTTTGCTTGCTTCCAGCGAGGCTTGGCTGAGCGGGTCCAGCGTGGCATCCTCCGGCGGCACGTAAATGTCGGCATCGGCCATTTCGCCCAATTCCTTGATTTCGGGGTTGGTAAATTTTGCCTGGGCCGGCCCCCGTCGCCCCAATATGTAAACCTCTTTGATGTTGCTCCGGTTCAGGGCTTCCAACGCATAATCCGCAATGTCGGTTTGTTTGAGTTCTTCCGGGGTGCGGCACAAAATACGGGCCACGTCCATAGCCACGTTACCAATACCAATGACCGCCACCCGCTCCTGCGTTAAATCAAATTCGTAATCGCGATAATCCGGGTGGCCGTTATACCAGGCCACAAATTCGGTGGCCGGATGGCTGCCGGGCAAATCTTCGCCGGGAATGCCTAACTTGCGGTCAGATTGGGCGCCGGTGGTGAAGATGATCTGGTGGTAGTGGGCACGCAGCTCATTTAACATTACATCTTTGCCAAATTCAACATAACCAAAAAATCGCACGTTTGGCTTTTTGGCGGTGCGTTCAAAGGCGCGGGTTACAGATTTTATCTTTTGGTGATCGGGGGCCACGCCAAATCGAACCAGGCCGTAAGGGGTGGGAAGTTTGTCAAACATATCAATTTCAACGACCAGTTCTTTTTGTTTAAGCAGGTAGTCGGCGGCATAATAGCCGGTTGGTCCGGCCCCAATAATTGCGACACGTAATGGATTTGTATCTGTTCCTGGTTTAGACATAGGATCCTCCGTATAATACGTAGTCAGGTACGCAATGAAGTGAAGTGCCGGCTAACGCCGCTCCGCTATTGCTACGAGGCTGATTACTAACATTACCTGTTTCCCTTTTGTAACGAAATTACGGGTTTAGGGCCTGAGTTGATCATTTCAGGAGACTCAGCCCAAATTTTGCTAAATTGTAAACTGGGGCAATATCGATCAAATAAGAAAAGCGCACCTGATACTGTTACAATTAAACAGGTACGCCCCCCGGATTATCTAAAATTATCCCGGCCGATGAATTAAGCCTCATCTGCCAGAATTTGAGTAAGCAATGTGTTTGCTTCACCCTCAAACTGGTTCCGTTCGGCTTTGACAATGTCGCCAATGGACACAATTCCAACCAGTACGCCGGTTTCGTTTACGACAGGCAGGTGTCTAATGCGTTTCTCAGTCATGGTGTTGGCAATGGCTTTGTACTCATCCTGCGGGACGCCCAGCACCAAACTTTTAGTCATTACTTCCTGTACAGAAATGGAAAAGAAATTCTCATTTCTAGCGGCCAGCCGCACAATATCCCGTTCTGAAATGATACCAATAGGTTTATTGGCCTCATTTACAACGATTAACGCCCCAAAATTGTGTCGCGCCAATATAGCCAGCGCATCCCTGATGGTTTGATCCGGACCAATAGTTGTTACATT
>CAYWSS010000072.1:0-13130 GCA_964460505.1 uncultured Caldilineaceae bacterium
GACCCGCAGGGGTCCGGCGCAAGTGTTGCGTAAATTTTGCTCTTTACGGAGTACGCAGTACGCAATATGTTGCCATCACCAATTGGGTAAGTTATTTACGCACCATTCCATAAAGGGGCCAATAATTGGGAACCCACACAATTAAAGGAGGCGATCAAGAATCAAACAAAGCAAAAATATGTGTAACCCTGAATTTTTGACCATATACCCAAAATAAGGAGGATAAACTCTAATGATAAAGAAACAACTTTTAATAGTAGGCTTAACCCTGATTTTTGCCACCCTGTTGGCCGGATGTGGCGGCCAACCGCCAGCCACGGTTGACACCTCGGCTATTGATGCCGCCAATGCGGCCAAAACTGCCGCCGAAGCCAAAGCAGCCGCCGCGGAAGATGCGTTGGCCGAAGCAGCCGCCGCAGCTAAAGCAGCCGCCCAGAAAGCAGCCGATGCCGGGTCTGAGGAGTTGGCGACAGTGAAAGCCACCGCAGAAGCGGCTCAGGCCGAAGCAGAAGCGGCTCAGGCCGAAGTAGAAGCGGCCCAAGCCGAGGCAGAAGCGGCTCAGGCCGAGGCAGAAGCGGCTCAGGCCGAGGCTGCTGAAGCTCAAACTGAACCGGAAAAGACAAAAATTACCTGGTTGGCTTGCTGCGGCTGGTCTACTGATGTGGTAGAGGCTGAGTTTGAAAAGCAGAATCCCGACATTGACCTGGAAATTGAAAACGTAGGCTTTAATGAATTGTTCCAGCAAATTCAAATTCGGTTGTCTGCGGAAGATGATACGCCGGACGTGGTGACTGTGGATGGCCCTCTGGTTGCTTCCTATGGCCTGCGTGATTGGTTATTGCCTCTGGACGATGTATTTAGCCAGCGGGAAATTAACGACTGGCTTGGCTCATCTTACCAGGCGGGTCATTATGATGGCAAACTTATCGGCGCGCCACTTAGCACCTCAACCCAAATACTTTTCTATAATAAAGCCCTGTTAGAAGAAGCAGGCGTTACGCCTCCAGGCCCGGATGAACGCTGGACTCTGGAACAGGTTGCGGATGCTGCCTTGCAGGTTAAAGAATCCAACCCTGATGTACAGGCCTTTAATTGGGAGCAGATGGTTAGAATTTACCAGTTACAGCCGCTGCCAATGTCTTTGGGCGGCAAGGCAATTGGCGAGGACGGATTGACCGTGGACGGTATCATCAACTCGCAAGCCTGGATAGATGCCTTTACTTTCTACTGGAAAGTATACAACGAGTGGAAAATTGCACCGCAGGGTGAAGTCTATTGGTCGCCCGATCTCTTTGAAACCGGCGATTTGGCCTTAATGGTCGCCGGCCCGTGGAACATTCGCCGCTTTGCCGAGGCAGAAGACATGGACTTTGAGTGGGGTATCTCCCGTCATCCCTACTTTGAGGGTGGCGAAAATATTATCCCCACCGGAGGCTGGCACATGGGGATAAATAAAAACAGTAATAACCAGGAAGCAGCCGCCCGTTTTGTTAAGTGGATAACAACCGGCGAGGGCGCTGAATTGTGGTGGCGCTTTGGAGCCGGCGATTTTCCGGCGCAGGAGTCTGTGCTGGAGTTGTTCCAAAATGAACCGGAATTTGACGAAGGTCCCCTGTCTGCTATGAGAACTGCCGCAGACGAAGCCGGAGTCAGCCCGGTGCCACGCCCGGTAACGGTTGGTTATCTGGAATATGAGCAAATCCTGCAAGATACTTTCCAGGATATCCGCAACGGAACAGACCCCGAAGAGGCATTGAACACTGCCGTAGACCGTATTGAACGTGAAATGCAAAAGTACCGGTAACACAATATCAATGGATGGGCAGGACCCTGCAATAGGCTCCTGCCCGCCATATCAAGAAATAATGTAACTTTCACCCCCTTCTAACTCCCCCCTTACAAGGGGGGAGAACTTTAAACTTTTCTCCGTTTACGGGGAGATTGAGGGGGGTAGTTACAAGAAATAACAAGAGGGATAAGCAATGTCAATGACTCGCCGGGAAGGGTGGATACCTTATCTGTTTTTAGCGCCCACACTTCTTTTGCTGCTCATATTCAGAATACTGCCGGCCTTATCAGGTTTCCGGGAAAGCCTGTACGTTTCCTTTTTGGGAGATGACACCTTTGTTTGGCTCGATAATTTTAAGTTTGTTCTGTCAGACCCGGTTTTCTGGAAATCTTTGCGCGTCACCCTGTTTTTTAGCTTAATCATCAACCCGTTGCAAACAGCCCTGGCCCTGGTACTGGCCGTATTGGCCAACCAGCGGCTGCGTGGTATTTACCTGTTTCGCAGCATATTTCTGCTTCCGGTCGCTGTTTCTTTAAATGTAACTGCGCTGGTTTGGGGTTTAATGCTTGATAAAGACGCCGGCCTCATTAACGGCATCCTTTTTAATTTTGGCCTCCCCTCCCAACCCTTCCTGATATCGGCCAATTACGCGCTCTGGTCAATTATTGGCCTGCTGTCATGGAAAGGCATCTTTTTCTGGATGATATTTTTTCTGGCCGGGTTGCAAGGTATACCCAAGTCGGTATTAGAGGCGGCGGCTATTGACGGAGCTAACCAATGGAAATCATTTGTGCATGTTAAGCTGCCCCTGCTGCGCAGGGTAATTTTGTTTGTGCTGGTGGCAGACACCGTCATCAACTTTATCCAGTTTACGCCGGTATTTATCCTTACCCGGGGCGGGCCACAATTATCTACCAACCTGTTAATGTACGAGGCCTATCGCCGGGGATTTATCTATGGCGATATGGGTTCCTCGACCACAATAACTTCTATCCTGCTTGTCATTGTGGTGGCCGTGGTAGCCTTGGAATTTATACTATTCCGCGAAAGATAATACAGTCCCATGACCGAACATATATCAAAAGATGTAATCATGGCAGGAGATAAAAAGCAATCGCTGTCTGTGAACCACGTTTTAACAATCTTGCGCAGGCTGTCTATTTATCTGTTGGTTTTTGTCGCTTGCGTGGTAGCTGTTCTGCCCTTACTGTGGGCTATATCAGCCTCTTTTACGCCCCTGGAAAAGGTATTTGCCTATGCCTATCCGTTTTCGTGGCGGTCATTGATTCCGGCAGAGTTTACCCTGGACGCTTACTATTCCCTTTTTATGGAGCGGGGGTTTGCCCGGCCTGTCATCAATACCGCCGCTCTGGGTTTTGCCACAATCCTGACCGGCGGCCTCTTAAGCGCTATGGCCGGCTTTGCCTTTGCCGTTTTTAATTTTAGAGGCAAAAATTTTCTGTTTGCCCTCATTTTATTTACTTTTATGATACCGCCGGAAGTGACCATTATTCCCCTTTATGTTTTAATTGATCGTCTGGATTGGGTTAACACCTGGCAAGGGTTATTTCTGCCCGGTCTGGCCAACAGCCTGGTCATCTTTCTTTTTCGTCAATTTCTGTCCGATATTCCCAGAGACCTTTACGACGCGGCCCGGGTAGATGGTGCATCGTGGTTTAGAATATTTTTTAGCATTGTTTTGCCCATTTCCAAACCGGTCATTATCACGGCCAGCCTGATCCTGTTTCTCAGCCAGTGGGATGCTTTCCTGTGGCCTCTTGTCGCCGCCCCAAGACCACAATTTCGATTAATTCAGGTGGCAATATCCTTATCAACTGAAGAATACCGCGTGCTTTGGAATGAACTTTTAGCCGGCTCAATGGTAGCAGCCATTATTCCAATTCTGCTGATACTACCCTTTCAGCGTTATTATGTTGGCGGCATTACCGGAACCGGAATAAAAGAATAGGCAAAAGGATGTCTTAAAGTTAATGCACAAATCATTTACAGGAGAAATGCTATGGATTTTCCAATAGTTTCCAAAGCGATACGCCTTGAACGCCTTCAAGCCCCAGCGGGCAAAGTCAGGATGGTGCTCGATACCGACACGTATAACGAAATTGATGATCAGTTTGCGGTGGTATACTCGCTATTATCCCCAGAAAAACTGGATGTAGAAGCCATTTACGCCGCACCCTTTTTTAACCACAGGTCATCCGGCCCGGCGGACGGCATGGAGAAAAGCTACGAAGAAATTCTGCGCCTGCTGGACAGACTCGATGTTTCACCCGAGGAGTTTGTCTATCGGGGGTCAACCGGGTTCCTCAACAATTACGAGCAGCCCTACCGCAGCGAGGCCGCCCTGGATTTGGTTGAGCGGGCGATGGCCTCCCCCCCGGATGATCCCTTGTATGTGGTAGCGATTGCGGCCATTACCAACGTGGCTTCCGCCATTCTCATCGAACCGAAAATCATCGAACACATTGTTCTTTTGTGGTTAGGCGGCAACGCCCACTTCTGGCCGCATAATAGAGAGTTCAACCTGAAACAGGATATACCGTCGTCCAAACTTGTCTTTGATTGCGGGGTGCCGCTCATCCAGTTCCCTTGCATGGGCGTAACTACCCACCTGCGCACTACCCTGGCCGAAATTGAGCGGTATGTTGAGGGGCGCGGCCCTATTGGCGATTATCTGACAGGAATTTTTAGAGACTACGAAGAGGACCATTTTGCCTGGTCCAAAGAAATTTGGGACATCATCACCATTGCTTATCTTATAGATAATGCCTGGGTTCCCTCAGATATTGTTCACAGCCCCATATTAACCGACCAGTTGACGTGGAGCTTCGACACCTCCCGCCATTTCATTCGTTGCGCTAACTACGTGCGGCGGAATCCAATTTTTCGCGATCTTTTCACTAAATTAGCAACAAGGGCGGCGAAGAGTTAATTTGACACGAATTTAGACGGTACTGGGTCCGGATAATAGACATTATATCGATTTAATTGAAATGCGCTTTGTCCCCATCGTGTAGAGCAGGATTTTCTGAATGACAGGCTAAAAATCCTTTAATTCTGCCGTAGGCCCTGCTCTTTCTGGCTGACATAAGACTAAGCGGTATAATGTCTAATGGAATAGGGCAATTTTGTCCATAAAGGACACAAAGTTACACGAAGAATTTTAAAATTCTTCGTGTAACTTCGTGTTAAACTAAAGAGGAGCAATATGAAAATATGTGTGGTTGGCGGAACGGGCAACATCAGCACCAGCTTCGTGAAATTATTGCTTAAACAGGGGCACGCTGTCACGTGTTTCAATCGCGGACAGCGTGGACAGGTTCCGGACGGCGCAAAGATCATCATCGGTGACCGCGCTAATCGGGAAGATTTTGAACAGAAGATGCAGCAGGAAAAATTTGACGCGGCGATTGATATGATCTGCTTTTCAGCTGAAGACGCCCAAAGCGATCTGCGTGCCTTTTGGGGCGTGTCGCATTTTGTGCAATGCTCAACAGTGATGACATACGGCTTGGAAATGGATTGGCTTCCGGCCGCTGAGGACCATCCGTTACGAGCGACCGACCCGTATGGGCGCGGGAAAATCGAAGCCGACGCCGTATTTATGGCAGCCTATTACGGCAAAGATTTTCCTGTGACCATTATCAAACCCAGCACCACGATTGGTCCGCAAAACGGCCCGTTACGGCAGCTTGGCCTCGATTTTAGCTGGGTCAACCGCATTCGCAAAGGCTTGCCGATCCTGGTGTTAGGGAATGGGAATCAGGCGCTTCAGATTTTAGATGTCGATGATGCAGCCCTGTGTTTTGCCAATGTGGTGGGTAAAGAGCACTGCCTTGGACAAACCTACAATATGGTCAGGCGCGGCTACACTACCTGGAAAAAGTATCATCAAACTGCAATGAAGGTGTTGGGAACAGAGGTTGATTTTGTCGGCATCACGCTTGACGACCTGAAAAATCTGAACGATTTCAAAGTGCCCGGTTATGTCGACTGGGTGGACTCATTTGCGTATAATGCGTACTTCAGTTCTGACAAACTCATGCGGGATGTGCCGGAATTTCAGCCGGTAATTCCACTGGAAGTTACGCTAGAGCGCGTTATCAAGAGTGCAGATTGCACCGGGCGCATACCATCAGTTTCCACAAATAACTGGGAAGATCAGATAATCGCTGCGCTGCGGACTGTCCGTACGCAAACCATAAAGAAGACAAACAAATGAAAGAAATATTCAATTGGGGCATTCTCGGCTGCGGAGGGATTGCCAATAAATTTGCCAAAAGTGCTACTGTTGTTGATGGCGTAAAAGTTATTGCTGCAGCATCCAGAACGCCGGGCAAAGCTGAAGCATTTGCCAAAAAGCATTCAATAAAAAACCATTATTCCGATTACGCAGAGCTACTCAGGAATGACGAAGTTGATGCCGTCTATGTGGCAACGACGCACAATTTTCATTACCAAAATGTTAAGCAGATACTGGAGGCTAATAAACCTGTACTCTGTGAAAAACCATTTGCAGTGAATGCCAGAGAAATGAAATCCTTAATTGCACTGGCAGAACGCAAACAGTTATTTACGATGGAAGCTATGTGGACCAGGTTTCTCCCGGCAGTTGAACAGGTTCGGATGTGGCTGGCAGAAGACACCATTGGAACGATAAAACAAATTCGAGCCACATTTGGTTTTCGTTTTCCCTTCGATCCAAATCATCGTATGTTTAATCCTGATTTAGCCGGCGGAGCATTACTTGACGCAGGGATCTATCCCCTTTCTTTTGCCCATATGGTAATGAGGCAAAAACCGGTGGAGATTAAGGCTCTTGGCGAAATCGGTTCTACCGGTGTTGATGAGCAGTCTTCGTACCTCCTGAAATATGAATCCGGATGCCTTGCGTTTTTGAATTCCACGGTAAATGCTCCGGTCGCTTCCAGAGCGGAAATTATTGGCACTAAAGGGAGAATTACAATCCCTAAAAGTTTTTTGAACGCCCAGGAAGTCTGGCTCGAATTACAAAATCAGGAGCCTGTTCAGAAGAAATTTTCGCATAAGGACAATACCGGATTTAAATTTGAAATAGAAGCGGCTTCCGAATCGATTAGAAATGGGTTACTGCAAAATGAAATAATGCCTCTTGCTGATACCCTGCAATTAATGGAAATAATTGATGAGATAAAAAATCAGCTTGGATTAGTCTATGCTAATGATATGCTAAAATAATTCTTTCGGGCACATTTGTACCGGATTAGTTTATTCCAGAAGGAAGTGAAAGAATAATGACAGGTCAAAACCTACGACGAATATTTGTGATACTCGCCATATTCGCAGGTCTGTTTCTGATTGGTTCATTGACATTCTTTTGGGCAAATGTACCGGCCACGCAAGAGCAAGGTCCGGTGAAGGTAATCTTTGAAACCGACTTTACGTTTGATGTTGACGACGTGGGCGCATTGGCCATATTGCACGCTATGGCCGATAACGGCGAGGCAGAAATTCTGGCGATTTCTTATAATGAAGCCCAAGAAAATGCAGCACAGGCGCTTGACGCCATAAATACATGGTATGGTCGTGGCGATATCCCAATTGGTCTCTACGACAAATCCCTTGAACTTCCTGATTATAATCATTCCTGGTACATTGATGAACTGGCGGGTGTGGCTCATGATATCAATGACAACACGGTTGACACCTCCCTCAACATGTATAAGCAAGTGTTGGCCCAACAGCCGGATAATTCTGTCACCATCATCAGCGTTGGTTTTCTCAACAATCTCTACGATCTCTTGCAGGACGACCCTGATCTTGTTGCCCGCAAAGTTAACAAGCTGGTTCTTATGGGCGGCGTTAAAAATGATGAATTCAATTTTGTCAGACATAACCTGGTAAGCCAATCTCAGTATGTCATTGAAAATTGGCCCGGCCTTGTGGTTATTAGTCAAGAGGGCGTAAATATCTTAACCGGATCAGCATTAAAAGAGACACCGGCCGGCAATCCTGTCCGGGAAGCTTATTACAAGTGGTTTTTTGACTCGTTCGAGGACCGGGCCAGTTGGGATCAGGTGGCTGTTTTATACGGCGTGCGTGGCCCTAACATCTATTTTGATGAAGTTAGTAGTGGCACAGGACGATTACTAAATGGATATGCCTGGCACATGCAGCCGGGTTACAGAACATATTTGACCCACAGGCTTTCAAATAGCCAGATGGCCCCTATCATTGAAGAATTGATGATTCAAGCACCTGGTTCGTACAAATTCAGTAAACCCGGTGCTGTGGCCGGTCTCCGACCAAGCCACCTAAGCGGGCGCGGTCAAGAGACCGGGCCGAGCGCGATTTTGACGGGTTCACTGAATTTGTACCCTGGTTCTGCTCCAACGCCAACCTCCGGAGATTAGACCCGCAAGTCACCGACACAATTATTGGCACCACAGGAATCTGCTGTAGACATCCAGAGAAAGAGGCTGTTGATGGGAACACAGACAAACCCTGCAAAGCGCACCGAACTTTGCAGGGTTTCTTTTTTGTGATAGGCTACAGTGGATGCAAATAGTCTTTGAGAAGCGGAGCTTGAAGGAGAGTAACCATAAAACTCGAAACGAACCTAAAACGTATAAAACGGCTGGGTGAAAAACGGGGGGATGAGAATTGGGATTTTCGCGTCTTTCTGAAAGGACACGATTTAGGCACCAAAGAACTGGATGCCATTGTCCACCGGATTAATGCAGAAGTCTCGGCCCAAATCGATTGCACAGAATGTGCAAACTGCTGTAAACAGATCAAGCCGGTTTTGGATAAAAACGATATTTCAGAATTTGCTTCGGGACGCAAGATACCAATAATTAAACTTGAAGTCACCCATTTGATCCCTAATGAAAACGACTCTGAAAAATACAATTTTAAGGAGTTGCCGTGTCCATTCTTAAAGGATGATCGCTGCTCAAATTATGATTATCGCCCCAAAGATTGTCGCTCTTATCCCCACCTGCACAAAAAGGATTTTAGATCCCGGCTGTGGGGCGTTGTAGAAAATTATTCCATGTGCCCCATTGTATTTAATGTCTACGAACGGCTAAAAATGGAACTGTGGCATGCTGATGAATTTGATGAGTTCGACGAGCCTGGTGACATGTGGCTGTAATAACCACTCCCCCATCTGAAATCATCCATTTGTAAGGCACTCCATTTATGGCTCCCATTATTACCGTAGAAAATCTGGTTAAACGCTATCAAACCAGCAAAGTCAACGCCGTCAATGGCATCAGTTTTGCCGTCGAGGCCGGGCATTTGTTCACCCTGCTTGGCCCTAACGGCGCGGGCAAAACCACCACCATCTCCATCCTCACTACCACCCTGTCCCCCACCTCCGGGAGCGCCCGCATTGCCGGCTTCGATGTGGAAAAAGAGGCCGGCAAAGTTCGCCAAAATGTGGGTATTATTTTTCAAAAACCCAGCCTGGATCAGAACCTGACCGCCGAAGAAAACGTGCGGCTGCACGCCATTTTGTACGGGCTGTATCCGTTTCGACCCACCTTTTCCACTATGCCCAAAGCCTACAAACAGCAAATTGAAGAATTGACCACTATGCTGGGCATCAGCGAGGATATCTTTAAGCCGATCAAAACCTTTTCCGGCGGTATGAAACGCAAGCTGGAAATTATCCGCAGCCTGATCCACAAACCCAGGGTCCTCTTTTTAGACGAACCCACGGTTGGCCTCGATCCCGCCAGCCGCCGCAACCTGTGGCAGTACATTCGGCAGGTGCGGCAGGAAAGCGGCACCACCGTTTTCTTAACCACCCACTATCTGGACGAAACCGAAGATTCCGATACAATTTGCATCATCAACAAAGGGCAGATTGTATCCTTTGGCACGCCCACCCAGGTCAAAGCCGATTTAATAGAAACCTACCTGCTCATCGATGCCGATGATCACCCCGCGCTGCGGGCAGAACTGAACGCGCTGGAGATTCAATTTACCGAAACTCCGCTCTTCAAAATCAGACTGAACGGCAGGCGCAGCGCTCATCAAGTCATTAAATCGATCAACACGCCGCTGACGGTGCTAAAAACTCACGACCCCACCGTGGAAGATGCCTATCTGGCCATTGTAGGTGACGTATGATAAACACCCACGCCGTCATTGCCCTCTCCTATCGGGACCTGATGAAATTTCTGCGCGACCCGGTGCGCATCATTTCCACCTTCATCTTCCCCTTAATTTTTATTGGCGTTATGGGCGGCACGTTTGAAGCCAGCTTTGGCAGCAATTTGCCGTTCAGTATTCTCACCTTCACATTTACCGGCGTTCTGGCCCAAACCATGTTTCAATCATCAGCTATGGGTTTGATTTCCCTGATCGAAGATCGGGAAAACGATTTTAGTCAGGAGATTTTTGTATCGCCCATTTCCCGCTATGCCATTGTGGTGGGCAAGATTTCGGGAGAAGCCCTGGTGTCGATGACGCAGGGTATTGGCATTATTGCCTTTGGGGTCATCATTGGTATTCCGGTTACGGTGTGGCAACTGTTGGCTCTGATTCCGGTATCGCTGATGATCTGCTTTTTTGGGGGAGCCTTTGGGGTGATTATTATGGCCAACCTCAAAAGTCAGCGGGCGGCCACCCAGGTCTTTCCATTTATCATGCTGCCCCAATATTTTCTGGCCGGAGTCTTTGCCCCCATCGACAACCTGCCGGGCTTTCTCAACGCGCTGTCGTTGATTTCCCCCATGCGGTACGCCGTTGATTTACTGCGGGGCGTCTATTACGTCGGGGTGCCGGAATATTCGCAGGTTGTCTTAAAACCGCCGCTGTTCAACACGTTGATTATCACCGGCCTCTTTTTCCTCTTTTTAGTTGTGGGCACATTTTCATTTGTCAAAAAGGAAAAAAACCGGTAGCGCCATCAGCGAACTGCCTCCAGATACCCGGCGGCAACCCAGCCGGCGCGCCCTTGCGTGTCGGTTACTTTGGCCCAGGCGATGCCGTCAACGGTTTCGCGCTGGTGATAAAGCTGCACCGCCGCCCCTTCGGCCAGCGCCCCGGCCACCGGCCCGCCGGGAGTCCAGCGCAATTTAACCCCGCGCCCACCGGTATTGGAAACCACGGCCAGCGCGGGAGCCGGCGTAAATGTGGGCGAGGGCGTAAATGTAGCAGAGGGCGTAAACGTTACGGTACTTGTGGCGCCCGGTGTCGTTGTGGCGGTTAGTGCCGGCGTGAGAGTGGCTTCTGGCGTGGCGCTCGGCAATTTGGCCACCCCCAACGGCGTGGGGGTAAACGTTGGCGCCGGAGTTTTGGTAAACGTTGGCAGAGGCGAAGGCTCCCGGGTGGGCGTAGATGTGGGCGATGGCCCTGGGGTGGGCGTATTTGTCATTGTGGGCAACGGGGTTGAGGTCGGCGGCACAAACGGGTCGAGCGCCGTGGTGGGAATGACCACCAGCACCAGCGCAAAAGGTTGGTTGGGCGCCAGCACCCCGGCTGCCTGCAAATCACCGGCAACCCGACTTTGCAGCGCCGTCACATCGCGCAAGGTGAGAGTCCGGTTAATCGATTGCACCTCAACCTCCAGCCTCAACGTGTTGTCATCGTCATCTTCATTTTTTACAACTTCCCACCGTTTCAGCAGCGCCGGCGGCTCCATCTGACTCAGGCGTGTGGCCAGAACCTCATCAATAATTCGGTTTCGAGAGGCCGCCCGAAAATTGTCAATTGAAATCCACCACAACACTGCCCCCATAATCAGCAGCAAGACCACCGAGCTAAAAACTGCCCGCTTGAACAGTTGCCGCCCGTGCCGCAGGTCCGGCCTGAATCCCAGCAAAAAGAAGACAAAGCCACTGGCAGCGCTGATAGCCACCATGTTGGTTAAAAACAGCACCAGCGCCCCCGATGCAATTTGCCAATCAAGCCAGGAAATGCCGATGCCCGCCGTGGCTAACGGCGGCACCAAAGCCACCGCAATAGCCACCCCCGGCAGTGACGATGACAGATTTTTTCGACACAACGCATATGCCCCGGCAAAACCGGAAATCAACGCGACACCCAAATCGAGCAGATTTGGGCTGGTACGCGCCAGAATCTCGGAATTGGGTTCGGAAACCGATTGCAGCAAAAAGCCCATAACTGCGCCCACAACAATTGCCAGCGACATGCCGCGCACGCCGGCGCTAACAGACAACCCCAGCAGCCGGCCATCGGCCTGCACCATGCCCAGGCCAATCCCCACAATAGCCGACATCAGCGGCGCAACCAGCATGGCCCCAATAATTACCGCCGGACTGTTGAGCAGCAACCCCAAGGCGGCAATGCCCGTGGCCAGCGCAATCATCATAAAAAAGTCGATTTTGGGCCGGGCGCCGCGCCGGATTTGTTTGTACGCATCAATCCGCTCATCCATTGACAGCTTGGGCAAAAAGTGCGTAGCCTGCCACCACATCCGGCGCAGCATCGTCTCAAAGTTTCCTTCAACCTGCTTCACAAAAACGGTTGTACCTTCGTTTTCCTGAGCAATTTTGTGCGGGATAGCGCCGAACAAAAGCTGGTTAAACACACTAACTTTTGTGGCCCCCAGTATTGTCATATCATGGTTGGCCGCCTCGGAAACCATACTTTTCAGAACGCTGTCGGCCTGAATCACTTTGGTCTGAAAACCGGGATTGCCGGCCCAGGGTTTGGTCAGTTCGGCCAGCCATCGTTCACGCTCCATCATGCTGGCATTATCGGTAGATTTGGGCATGATGTGAAGCGCGGTAATTCTGCTCTCTTTCGAGACACTCGCGGCCAGATTCATGGCCAGCGGGGCATTGGGGCCGCCGGACATTGGCACCAAAATTCTGGCGCTGGTTTCAGCCAGAAGTTTTCCCGAAGGCCAGTCTGCATCCGCCCTGACCACCATCAGATTGCAGGTAGATTGAAGAAACAAATGGTCAAGCGTTCGGCCCAACATCCGCCTGCCGGCACTCTGGGGGCCTTTCCAGCCTACCACCAACAGGTCGGGATTAGATTTGCGCACAAATTTTTGGATGACCTTACCCGGGGAATCGCTGCGCAGGACTTCCACTTTAATGGGAACATCGGTCAGGGCGGTGGGGATGTTGAGCCAATCTGCCTCATGCTCGGTTTGCCTGACGGTAACGACGGTAAGCCAACCCGACTTGCCTTTAGCCAACGCATAGGCAATTTGCAACAGGGGATGAAAATCCTCCCGCCCCCTGATGGCTACAACCACCTGATAATTTTTATCGGCTGAGTTGGCATCCATAGTGAGTTGATTGTACTATACTGAGATTAGTTTGAAACCGGAACTTTTTAGAAAGATGAGGTGTCATGC
>CAYWSS010000073.1:0-13070 GCA_964460505.1 uncultured Caldilineaceae bacterium
AAAGCGTGCGGGAATGACATCTCAAAGTTCCGTTCTCATTCTGTTTTCAGTATAGAACTTTTTTCAGAAGCCATCATAACCCGGTGAAACGACAACAAGAATGAAAATTTAACCTACCCCCACTCGCCGCCTACGGCGACTCCCTCCCCCGATGTCGGGGGAAGCAAAGCGTGGGGAGGAGGTTATTTACAGATATTACCCGCTTGTAGTCAGCCTCGCAGCGAAAGCGGAGTGGCGTTAAACGACCGAAGGTCCACTGCGTTGCGTACCTGACTACGAACATTTTATACAAGGAGTACCGCATGCAACCATCAACCACGACTCAGCAGATTCTTGTGGTAGATGACGACCACGATATTGTGCGCCTGGTTCGAGCTTATCTGGAAAAGGCCGGCTACCGCGTGCTGACCGCGTACGACGGCGAAACCGCTCTCCATATTTTGCGTCACGATCGCCCGGCTCTGGTGGTGCTGGATCTGATGCTGCCCGATCAGGACGGGTGGGATGTTACCCGCACTGTCCGCAGCGATTCTGCGCTGGCCGCTACACCTATTCTCATGCTTACCGCCCGTATTGACGACACCGATAAAATCATCGGCCTGGAGCTGGGCGCGGATGATTATGTAACCAAACCGTTCAACCCCCGCGAGGTGGTGGCTCGGGTGCGTTCAATATTACGGCGCAGCCAGGGCAACAATACCCCCAGGCAGTCGCGGGTGCTGCAACTGGCCGAACTGCTTGTGGATTTAGATCGGCGTGAGGTGATGCTCAATGGCCAACCGGTAGAGTTGACCAGTACCGAATTTAATCTGCTAAAATCACTGATAGAAAATCCCGGTTACGCTTTTACCCGCAGCGAACTGATTGAACAAGCCCTTGGCTACGAATACGAAGGCTCGGAGCGCACGCTGGACAGCCATATGCGCAACCTGCGCCGCAAAATTGAACCCAACCCCAAAGAGTCAACCTACATTCAAACTGTTTACGGGATTGGCTATCGGTTGGTAAGCCCATAAAAGGTACGTCTCTCCACTTTTTTCTCCGCGCCATACGCCCGGTATGAAATCCGTAAAGCAGGATATCACAGGAGTTATCATTAACTGTGTTCACCACCAGGAATGAAAATTACCCTCACCCCCGTCGCTGACGCGACTCCCCCTCTCCCAATTTGGGAGAGGGGTATTTACAGAGGAGCATTATGAACAAACTGTGGGTACGCCTGGCAATTACATTTACCGGCATGGTCTTGATTGCCGTGCTGATTGTGGTGCTAACCAGTTACATCATCAATCAATTTGTTTCTGATGAACGTGATCGTTATACCAGTTGGCACTTAAACCAATCTAATGGGTTGGTAGAAAATTTAACGGAATTTTACCAATCACAGGGTAGCTGGGATGGTGTGGAACCGATGCTTGTTGGCGCTCAATCTACCTATTTCAGGGCTGATTCCGTATTTGTACTGGCAGACACTCACCAACAAATAGTTTACCATGTGCAGCCCGGGAATATTGGCCGGCCCCTGGAGGTTATACACCCCAAAGTGGTGCTCCCCCTGAAACTGGATCAGGAAACGGTCGGGTATTTGGGCGTGTCTCGGTTGCCCAGCGAGCAGCGCGGCAATCACGGCCCGCCGCCAATTGCAAGGGGATTGATTCAAGGACTGTTGATAATTGCAGTGGTTGGCGGCGTGGGCGGTATTGGTTTTGGGGTGGTGATGAGCCGGTCGCTGGCCGCGCCGTTAAACGATCTGGCCGGGGCCGCCAGAGACATTGGCGCGCGGAACCTCAGCCGGCGGGTTGAGGAAAAAGGCAGCGCTGAAATTATGGGGGTGGCGCACGCGTTAAACAAAATGGCGGCCGATCTGTAACAGGCCGAACAGCTTCGCCGCAACATGCTGGCCGATGTGGCCCACGAATTACGCACGCCGCTATCTGTGCTGCAAGGCAATCTACGGGCTATTCTGGATGAAGTGTATCCGCTAAATCAGGAAGAGATGGCCCGCCTGTACGAACACACCCGCTTTTTAAGCCGCTTGGTCAACGACCTGCACGAACTGGCTCAGGCCGAAGCGCACCAGTTGCCGCTTTACCGGCAGAAAACGAACCTGGCCAGCCTCATTAATAATGTCAGCGATACGTTTCGGCCCGGTGCCGAAGCCAAGGGGGTTACCCTGCAGACAGAACTACCGGCAGACCTGCCGCCGGTTGACGTGGACCCCAACCGGATAACCCAGGTTTTGCAGAACTTGCTGGCCAATGCGCTGCGTCACACGCCTGCTGAGGGGGGCATTATCATCGGTGCCAAGGCTGCTGCTGGTGCGGTTTGTGTTTTTATTTGCGATACCGGGGAGGGGATTCCACCGGAGTATATACCGTACATTTTTGATCGGTTCTATCGGGCCGATCCGGCTCGCGCTCGCGACAAGGGTGGGGCGGGGTTGGGCCTGGCTATTGCCCGCGCAATTGTGGAAACGCACGGCGGAACAATTAGCGCCACGAGTCATGGTGTCCCGGGGCAGGGAACAACATTTGCCGTTGAGTTCCCGATGGCTGCTTGAGGTTAGTTGAAGATAGAAAAAACCGAATGAGACATCCTTATCCGGTTTTTTTGAAATGCCTAACCCGGACGAGCCGGGCCCAAAAGAAAATTATTCACCGCAGAGTGCGCAGAGACCGCAAAGACAGGGCGCCCTCATTGTGCCCTTCGGGTATTGGGTAAAAAGTTAAATAAAAAAACTCTGCGTCCTTTGCGCTCTTTGCGGTTAATTTTTTTACGCAAAATACAAGCTTTTCAGTGTAAGGTACCTATAGAAAGAATTTGGTTAATCGCTGCCCAAATCTTCCAAAAGATCCCCTAACTCTCTTTCCCAAACATCGTCAAGCGGCATGAATGTGCGCTCGGTAAAGCCTTTTGACATCGTTTCCAGGTATGCTTTTACATTGAGGTTTGGCATTTGTTTTTCAATTTCCTGAACCTTTGTGGCCATAGACTCAACCAACTCCTCACCTAGCTGTTCCAAATTGGACAGCTCCAGGCTCATACCAAACAGATGATTTAAACGCCGCATCAAATCGTACCAGGCTTTGTAATCATTTTCTATACGCACGCCTTGCAGCTCACTGGAGATTTGGGAAAGATCGTAGGCCGGTACAAAGGCATAAAAAATAGTAAACTCAATATTTCTGTGTTCGGCCTGGTCAAGCAGGTAGGATCCAATGGTTGCCCCGCCTTCATAATTGGAAAATTTTACTGCGTATTGAGCCAGCACCTGCTTCATTGGTTTAAGGCTGTAGGCGCACGAGATTTCTCTGTCTTTGTCGTACGGCACGGCTCCATAGACCCCGCCAACCGCCGCAATCTTCTTAACATTTAGCGTTTCTGCCAAATCAAAAAATGCATCAGCATATCGCTCCACATTTAGATGCGGCTCATCGCCCAGAAAAATGAGCAAATCCAAACCTTTCTCTTTTGATATAAAAATTTCATTTTTTGGAGTGGTCAAAGCGGTTTGATAGCCGTCTTCAAGTTTTATTTCCGGCCTCAAATAGTGGTGAGTACCCGGAAACTGAAAAAGGTAAAAACCATCGGACTTAATCCTGCCTATTTTATCGGCGTTGATTTGGGAAATCAGATAATTAGGCAAGCCAGACGAGATGGCGCCGGCATCGGCCCACTGACGCCAGCCCACAATCATTTGCTTTTCTCCGGCTGTGGGATTTTCAAAAACTTCTATATTATCGTTCATTTTTGCCTGCCCTTATCCGGCGTTAACTATTTGCCAGGTGCCATCATCAAATAAAATCAAAATCTGGTTGTCTATCGGAATGGGCAGGATGATACCTTCATCATATCGCTCCGGGGTTACGACCGTGTCATAGGTTTCTTCGTCTGTGGGGTTGCGCAGAATATCTCTTACATTGTAATTGTAGCACCAGAGTTTGCCAAAACCATTTTTTGGCCCCAGCGGTTCAGTTGCGTCCGGGCAATCGGGCGGCAGGGGCGGCTCACCGGGCGTCCAGTGGTCGTTGTATCGAGACCAGCCGTCGCCGCTAACTTCCTGCTGCCCGTCAGGGATGACGTAGATAAACTCGTTACTGCCGGAGGGGTTATCCCACCAATAGGTTAACCCACCTCCAAAATGTTGCCGGGCATAATTACTACCGGGATGCTTTTCTTCAAAGGGTCCCAGCGCGTCGATGACCTCCGGATAATCGATGAGATAATTCAAGAGCGATGTGTCGGAGATGACCACCGTGGTATCCCCTCCCCCCCCAAACCAGAACAGCAGCACCACAAATAAAACCACGGTGGTGATGGTGGCTGCCAGGGCGCTGGCCCACAGCCATGGCTGTTTAAGGGCCTGTTTAAAGCTAACAGGCTGAGTAGCCACAGCGGCATCGGGCTGATTAATGGGCGCTGACCCGGTGGGGCGGCGCGGGCGCGCCGGCAAAATTTTGGCCGTCTCGGTAGATGGCGAGGCTTCGTTTCCTGTCTTTAAGGGTGGAGGTTCAATGCTCGTTTCCGGCCGGCTCATACTCTTAAGAGCCTGCTCCAGCGCTCTGCCCATTTCGCCCGCAGTTTGGTACCGGTCTTCAGGCCATTTTTCCATGGCCTTGAACACAACTTTTTCAAACGCTTCCGGCACGTCCGGATTTATTTCCCGCAGCAAGGGGGTCGGCTCGTTGATGTGTTTCAGGGCGATAGCAACCATGGTGTCAGCATCGTACGGGGGTTGGCCGGTGAGCATTTCAAATAAAACCACACCCAGCGAGTAGAGATCGCAGCGACCGTCGATTTCTTCGTCTGCGGCCTGTTCGGGGGCCATATAGGTGGCCGTGCCAACCACGGTACCCACCTTGGTGATCCGGCTTTGGTGCGACCCGGTAATCACTTTTGCCAGACCAAAATCGGTTAATTGTACCTCTCCGTGCTGGTCTATCAGCATGTTGCTGGGTTTTATATCCCGGTGCACAATTCCGTGGGAATGGGCATATTCCAGGGCGCCGGCCACATTTTCAATAATTTGTACCACCTGGGCAAATGATAACGGTGATGTTTGCTCTATTATCATATCTGCCAGCGTACCGCCCTCAATTAAACGCATCACCATATACAGGAAATTATCTTGCGAGCCAAAATCGTAGACCGGCAAAATATGGGGATGTTCCAGAGCGGCGACGGCTTTGGCTTCGCCCTTAAAGCGCTTTACAAAAGCAGGGTCTTTGGCAAAATCTTTGGACAGGACCTTAATGGCCACGTAGCGGGCAATAGAGGGTTGGTACGCCCGGTACACACTGGCCATTCCCCCCTGGCCAATCTTAGATAGTACGGTATACTGCCCAACATTTTGCCCAATCAATGTGTCTGACATTGTTCCTCGCATAAAATGATGAAGGATGAACGATGAAGAATAAACCATAGATTTAAATTAACCATTCATACTTCTGCCTTTATCCTTCTGCCACTCTAGCATAATTACGCTACCGGGTCAAACAAAGTTGCAGGTGAGTAGTGCAGTTAATTGATGCCCCGGCAGTTCTGCTAAAAAGTTGCTTTACCGCTTTTTTTGCGATAGACTTGCCTTGCGCAAGGAGGGCAATATGAATATCACCACCTGCTTTTTTTTAAGGGTTCTGTTGGTAATATTTTTAACCGTAACGGTTTTGGTTGGTGCCGCAGGTTGTGGCACCGAGGTTAGCGATGGCAGTAAACAACCCACGGATGCAGAACCGCCGCTTCCTTCCCTGCAAAACGCCCCCGACGCCGCCATAGATGTTCAAGGGGCAGTGCCCGGCAATAAAGCCGCCATTGAGTCGGTTGAAATTATGATTATGGAGTCGTTTCCGGTGCAGGTCAATGTCGTTATCAGTGGAACTCTGCCCGATTCGTGCTCGGCCATTAACCAGGTAAATCAAGCCCGAAACGGCGACATGTTTGTCATTGCCGTAGGCACTGTTCATCAAACGGGCGTGATGTGTGCCGAACAAACCCAGCCCTTTAAAGAATCTGTATTGCTGGATGTCGCGGGCCTGCCTGCCGGGAGCTACACAGTTACGGCTACCGGCAGCAACAGCGTGAGCAACAGCTTTGCCCTGACGGTAGACAACAATGCACCCCAACCTCCCCCTACTCCCGATATTGTGGGAGCATCAATTACCGGCATTGTGTGGGACGACTCCTGTATCCTGCAAGATGACGGCTCGCCCACCACGGGATGTGTTAGCGACGGGGCCGGTGCTTATCAAGCGGATGGCCTGTTTAGCAGTAGCGAGGCCAGAATTCCCGGCGTAGTTGTGCAACTGAAAGCCGGAGAATGTCCCGGCAGCGACGAGGCTATTGGCTTTGTAATTACGGACGACACCGGCACCTTTCTTTTTCCCGGATTGCGGGCCAGTGCCTACTGCCTCATAATAGATGCTGCCGCAGAGAAAAACGCCTCTATTCTCTCTCCCGGCAACTGGAGTTATCCCGACACCGATTCTGAAGGGGTTACCGTGGTGTTGGCGGAGGACGGTTACCAGACCATTGATTTTGGTTGGGAATTTAGGGCCGAGGCGAAGTCTGAACCGGTTCGGGATTTAGACTGCTATGATGCTGCCGCTTATGTTGCCGACGTCACCATTCCTGATGATTCAGTATTATCGCCGGAGGAGCCTTTTGAAAAAACGTGGCGAATTCGAAATACGGGAAGCTGCACCTGGGGCACGGGCTACAGCCTGCAATTTGAGAGCGGTAATCCTATGGGCGCGCCGGAACGGGTGCCCATTATTCAGATGGTTGAACCGGGCGGGGAAGCGGACATCACCATCCCGCTAATCGCTCCTGCCGGTGTGGGCACCCATCGCAGTAACTGGCTAATTCGTAATCCGGCGGGCGAGGTGTTTGGCAGCGGCGGCAATATTCCATTTTATACGCAGGTTATTGTCAATGCAGAATAACAACCGGTGACAGCGCTCTGCGGTAAAGAATTTCCTGTTTGGGGCCGGTTTGTCCGGGTTAGGCGGTAGAGCCAGGATTTTCTGCTTAATGATTCCGGCTGTCGTGGAAAGCTTCTTCAAAATAGGGGTACACCAACCAGACTGTGCTGAACCCAAAGAGAACCCCGGTGATGTTTCGGCGGTAGATATCGCTGCTGTAAGGGCCAACAAATTGCAGATACAGCAGCGCCAGCAGGCCGCAGCCAAAAATTACCGGCCAATGCCGGCTTAACCGCCCGCGTCGATGCAGAAAATGGGCCAGCCCGCCCATTGTAATCAATCCTGCCGGCCACAAAATTACCACCGGCACAACCTGGCTGATTTCTCCAAGCAACCCCATTCCGCCATCCATCGCCATTGGCAGAATCAATAAAAAATACCAGCCCACGTGGAGTGGTTTCAACCGGGCACGCATCAGGGCAAATATCAATCCCCCCAAGACCATTGCGCCATAAATTGCCACATCGCGGTGGCACAGCGCCACTTGCTCTCCGGCCACATAGTAGGCCCGGGAGGGCAATTGGTGGCACGTATAGCTGTACAGACGGTAAATGATGTTGGCAATATTATGGTACCCGTAGGCCAACAAAATCGGAGCCAGAAACGGTAGCCCAACGTAGATTAAAAACGTCACATTGAAAACTGCCGGCCAATGTTTGGCAAGCCACAAAACAAGCCGCTCTACCCACAAGGCCAGATTGTTGCTAAACCGGGTAATTGTGTCCGGCTGCCGAATGTTCCCGCTCATTCGCGTAACACGCCCCAGCGAAGCCCTTCGGCAATGGCCTGTAGCTGGTTATGTACCCGCCACGTAACCAACGGCAGTTGCCCGGCGGATAACTCGGACCGGAAGCGGGCGATGATTGCCAATAACGAAGTGCGGGCATCAACTGCGGCGTTAACCGCCGTGTTGTAGCAAGTTTGGTATTGTTCCACGGTGATGAGATTTTTAGTGGCCGTGACTGTGTTTTGCAAACTTTCTGCCACCGATTTCAGTTGGGTGGCAATGTCTGCGCACACTTCTCCGGCAAGGACAATTGTATCTTGCGCGACGCCCTCAAAGGCATCGGCGGTAATGGCCACGCTTTCTGTGGCAACCTGCGGAATATCTTTGCGGGATTTGCCCAGCATCGTATCGAACCCGGTTTCAAGCCCGCCGATGGAGGCCATTGCTTTTCTCAGAGCGGCCTCGGCTTCTTTCAACCCGCGCCGGGCATCGGAAATGGTGTGAGGAGATTGGCGAGGCTTGGCTTGAGGTTGGCCCTGGTTATCCAATTGACCTGGAAGGAGCGATTGCCCCAGCTTGTTTGCCCGGCCGGCTGCCCACGCCAGCGCGTAGATTTGAGCCGTCAGTAAATCCTTTAAATAGGCGGACAGGAAGCCGGCAACCGGTTCAGCCGGTGTATTTTGGTAAAAGGCCAGGTCGGTTTGCCCGGAATCATCTTCGGTCAGGTAGGTGCCTTTCAGCCGGCTTCGGGCGGCGCTTAAAATATTATCCACCAACAGTTCTCCATTAAGCCAAAGCCGGTAGGGTGTGGGTTTTGAGCCTTTGGGCAGCACAATTTTGATGGCTGTATCCTGCGCAGCGGTGACTAATCCCCAGGTTTCAAACGGCGCAATAAAGGTTTGCCCGTCTACCGTGGCGTCGGGCAGGCAATGCTGCCAGATGGATTGGCGGATTCTCCAGAAGCTGCGCCGCACTGAGCCATCCGCCCGAATGGGGGCTCCTTTGGCCCAAACCGGCCCGGTGCCGGCATCGGGTGGAGTAGGGTCAAGCTGAATGGGACATCGCAGCGTGATGATGGTATGGCCGGTATCAAGGGCGGACAAATTGATGGGTTGAGTCATATTGCAGGATTGAAGTTGTGGCAGGTCTGGAGCGGTGTTCAACCCGGAAAAATAAACTGGGGTTTGCCACCCGGCATCGGCCAGAGGCTGGAGGTAATTCTGTTGCGAAGATTGCCGAATTTCACTGAGGAATTCCCTGGCATCTTCCTGCAAGGGCGAGGTTTCATCAGCCCAACCGGTAGGAAAAGCGACATCGTTTACGGTGCGGTAATCAGAGTCGTACCGTTTGTTGAGCGCTTCCATGCCTTCGTACCGTTTACGGAGCCAGATGGGCCATTTTACCCCGGTAAGCTGTTTGTTGGGTGCAACCTGCTGCTTCTGCCCAGACTCAAAATCAAGTGATAAGGCTGCAATCGGGCCTTCGGGCCACTGATATTTTACCAGCGCTTTGCTCAGCGTCCGGTACCAGTTTTTTACCGCAGCAGACAAACCTGTTGGGTATTTGTTTGCACCTGTTGAAAACCAACTGGGCAGCCCGTTGTTTAGAATATTTCCATTAATGGCGTATGGCCCCGGCTTGAGGATACAGAAAAATCCCATTCTGTCGCACAATTTTATCAACCCCACCAGGTTCCGGCGGGTATTGGTGGTGCCGGTCAAATCGATGCTATTGGGCTGAAATTGATGAAATCCCCACGGTATCGTGACAGAAATGGTGGAAACACCCATCTGCCGCAACCGGGTGAGCATCAGTATCCAGAATTTTGGCGCAATGCGAAAATAGTCAAACTCTGCCGCAAAATGCGGTGAATCTGTAGTTTCAAAGTAGGTTTGTGTTAAGTTCATAAGTCACCATTCTTTGTTGTTAACCCAAGTTTTTGCGTTGCCGGATACGGCAAAAGCAGGGAGTAAGGAGTGGAAAGTAAGGGGGTTTTCCCTACTCTCTGGCAACGGTTTGTCCCAGTTGTTCAACCCACGCAACCGTAACCTGATTTAACCCGTTAATTATAGTGTCTGCCTGGTCAAATTTGAGACTTTTGGTTACGTGGCTGGGGACCGCCACTACGGTCATCCGGGCTGCTTTTGCAGCCTGCGTTCCGGCGACAGAGTCTTCAAATGCCAGACAGCGTTGTGGTTTTACCCCAAGCTGCGCCGCAGCGTGCAGATATACATCGGGCGCAGGTTTGTTGTTGGCAACATCATCGCCGGCGGCAATAACTTCAAAATAGGGCAGCAAATTAAAGCGTGACATCCAGCAATTAGCCCACGCCCGGTCTGCAGCGGTGGCGACGCCCATGGTATATCCCTCTTTACGTAATTTTGGCAGTAATGTTTCTACCCCCGGCATCAACGTTGAATTTTTCAGAGTAATTGGCCACAATTCGCGTAACCTCTGCCACATCTGCTCCTCGGTAAAGCCATTGTTATTGGGTTGGATGAGTTCCTGGTAGAGCAAACTGTACCCATCCATATAACCGACCACCTTTTCGGCCCAATATTCCAGCGGCAGGTTGATGTTTTGCTCCCGGCACATTATTTGGCAAGCTTCAAAGTCCGGGCTTTCAGTATCAATCAAAGTGCCGTCATGGTCAAAAATAATTGCGTCAAAGGGTTGAGTTTTCACAAATTTTTCCTGTTTGTTCAAGTCTCTGCCCGTAAATTGGAGGGCAGACTTCAGTCTGCGATTCTTGGCGGATTATAATCCGCATTCCGGCACTTTACGGGTAGACATTAAATGATGGGAGTATTGTACCACCAAGCAAATGAATTAAAAACTTGTGTTTTTGACGCAATGCACTAAGATGAAGTTAGCACCATTTGTTGCTGTTGTCACAATGTGTTTTGTAAATTGAGGGATTGTTAATGATAGGCAAAATTCGGTTAGTTGGCCCACTCCTGTTGCTGTTGCTGCTGGTGTTGAGTTTTGGTAATGTCACCGCTCAGGAGGGAGTAAACCAGTGGCTTCGTTACGATGTCAATTTAAACCTTCAACAGAATTCCGGCCTGGCGGTTGAAGAGATAAACCAGGTTGCTTTGGATAGCGGGGTGAGTTCTTTTACCAAAGTTATCCCAACCGGCAAGCTGGAAGCCGTAGATAACATCCAGGTGCTGGAACTCAGCTCCGGCGGCGGGCAGCGCGGCTATGTAAAAGCGGATACTGAGGACCCCTACACGTTTCAAGTAATGCCGGCCGGGGATGAAACGACCGTTACCCTATATTTTCCTCCCAACACGGCAGCCTCTACCACCCTGGTTATCCGTTACTTTGTTACCGGAGCCGTTCGATTTTACGAATCCGGAGACAAACTGGATTGGCGCCCCTACGGAACCGGGACCACGGCCCCGGTTGAGTCTTCTACCATCACCATCAGTCTACCGTCGGGATTATTTACGCCTGAGCAAATAACACAGAGCAGCGTGGGCGTTTCCACTGATAAATTTGTGCCCGATGGCCACCGGGCCATATTTCAGGCCACCGGTATTCCCTCCGGGGGTGAGTTGGAAGTAACCCTGACCTTACCACATGAGGTGATTCAAGGTGCTGCTCCGGCGTGGCAAGTGCGGGCCGACTCTCTGGAATTCTGGACGCCTGTTTTGAAATGGGTGTCGGTAATCTTTGGGTTGTTGATTCTAATTTTTGGGCCATTGGCGGCCTACGGATGGTGGTACGCCAGGCTTAGAGTTATCCCCGGCGGAAAGGCGGCAAAATATGTAAAATCTCCCCCCGGCAACCTGCCTCCGGCCATGGCGGGGGTGCTGCTTGATGGTTACTGCACCCCGCGGCATCTTATGGCCACGCTGCTGGATTTAGGGTACCGTGGCGCGTTGCACGCCTACCCCGGTCAGGATAGCGGTGACGCTGATTATATGGTAGTGCTGGATGAAGAGGAGACCGCCGAAGAGGATGTTAGTTTTGACCTCTATGGGGCAGACCAAAGTAAAGCATCCAGACCCTTTGAAGAAGCGCTCTATACCAAGATATTTGGCTTTCAGGGGGGATACAAACGGAACATAGCCGACATCAAAAACCTGGTATTTATGTCGGTGCCGGAAATGAAAAACCAGGTTGATGCCGAAGCCGCTAAAGCCGGCTTCTTCCCGGATGCCCCCAACAGGGTCAGGCAGCAATACCTGGCGTTTGGCGGAGCGGCCATCATATTGAGTTTAATTTTGGGATTGCTCGCTGCTGCCATTTTTTCCAGCTTCACTCTGCTGGTTATTTGTCCGTTTTTGGGTATTGTCGTGGCAGCCGCAGCCTTTATTGTGGTTGGGTTTGCTGCCCCCCGGCGTACAGAAAAAGGTGAGAAGCTGGCATTTAGATGGACGGCATTTAAACGTTATCTAAAGGACCTAAATGTAAAAGAGGCCGAAAAATCGCCAATGAGATTTTCCCGGTTGCTGCCGTATGCCGTAGCCTTTGGCGTGGACAAGGGCCTGGTTGAAAAATTTGCCCGGGCGAAATCACCGGCCCCCAAATGGTGGAGCATTCCCCCCCAAAAGGCGCCGGATGTTGGCCGCCAGGGTGCCCAATCCTGGGTCGGTGCCGGCCAGATGGCTGAAGCTTCTCAGGCCACACCAGGTATGCCGAAAAAACGCATCAGGCGATTGGGTGACGAGGTGGCTGAACAGCAAAAACTTCTCGCGGATATTCAACCCGTATTTGAAAAATTTTTACACGACGGATTTGAACTATTCAGTAAAGCCCCCGGCATTGACGAGGATGAGGAAATTGATTTTGATTCTCTTGCCGATAAAAAATGAGGGGTATTTTCCACCTGCCATAGACAACGTGGGTTTTGTAACCATAAACCCACGCCAGGCGGGAAATACTCGAAGCGAGAATGCCTTACCCCTTTCCCGGATAAAGGAAAAAGACGGCCTGATGGCCGTCTTTTTTTATTTTGTTGCTATAGGCTAAAAAATAGCCGGGATTAACCCAGTTCTATTTCCTCTTCCTCACTCCCGGTGATTTGTCCGGGCATTCTAACTACATCTTTCTGTAGCTGAATATAGCCAATTATTAGCAACATTAAAACTACTATAGCAAAGAAAAAGAGTTCCATTTTTACCCCTCACCTTTACTCTTTTCCTCTCCTCTCCAAGAGACCGTACTCAGGCGGTGCGCTTACACTACCCGGGCAATACTGTGGCAAGCGGCTCTTGCGGGAAAATTCCCAACCAAAGCATTATACTTACATCGAAAAAAAAAACATCGGTAAAGGTGCTGATTTGTAAATAAATTCACTAGGCTTTATGGCCTACCCCTTGGGGGGGTAAGCGCCCATTTATTGGATGGCGGAT
>CAYWSS010000074.1:0-10295 GCA_964460505.1 uncultured Caldilineaceae bacterium
CACCCCCACACCTCGTATGAGACTGTATTTATCATACCGCGCGTGTCCACAGCATTACTAGCTTATGGCGGGGGGAGAGTGGAGGGAACCCTCCACACCCCCCGCGCCATCAGCGGCTTCTATCGTCTTCCGCCGGTTAAACGGCGTTCCATGGCATAGGAAATAATATTGCCTCCCCACTCAACGGCAGAGCGGATATCTTCCCGGGTGGGAGGTCTTTCGCGGCGTTCTCCCTGCCATAATAATCCATAGCTGCTGGTATCAAAGATTATGCCTTCGCCAACCATAATTCTGGAGTTGTCCGGATTTTCAAAGCCCAACGGCGGTGCCGGAAACAGATACGGGTGCATCAGTAACCGGTCTCCCGGTTTCAACGGGTTTGGCTGCATGCCGGTGGCTTTGAGAAAATTCATAAAAGATTGTTCGGCCGGCGGGTCTGTGGCTTCAATAAATAATGTGCCCATCCCCCGCTGAACGTAATTGCGCAGCCCATTCATAATGCTTTTATCAATATCAAAATTGTCGCTGCCCACCAAATAGACCATGGTTTTGGTAGCAATGTTAGGCCCAAGTCCCACATTATCTTCCACAGAAATATGGTACAGCCCCATTTGGTTGAGCGCCTGGGCCAAATAGCTGGCGCCCCGCCCATGCTTGTGATGATCAACCTGGCCCAGGTAAGATACCGCCACGCTAATCTCTTTGGGTGCCCCAACATCCCGCCTAAAACGCAGGTCAATTTCATCCGCACCGGGCGATGACGGGTTCCTGGCATTCTTAAAGGTGGCCTCGCGGCTGCTCCGATTGACGCGGGCCAGCTCGACAAATGGCGTGTTGGGTAAGGTGGTGGTTGCCGCCACGGAGAACTCAGTTTGAATATGCAACGGCGCGCCACCCTCCGCGTCACCCCGGTCTGCTCTGGGGCGGCTTTCACCGTAGCTTAATAATAAGTATAGCACACCTGCCATATCATGGCCTACATCGTAGGTAACAGGTTGCGGCAGGACAATGCCATTGCCCGCCGGATCAACGGCCACCCCCGACAGAATGTACACGGAGGTGTCCGGAGGATCGCTGGCAATCACCTCCAGCCCGGTAACAATGCCCGGCCCGTGGCTAAGCAACGCATGAAAACTCTGGCTGCGCCGGTGAAAGTCATGAGACTCTTCCCACACATCGGCGGTAACGGCCATGCCATCTACGGGTTTAATTCGTTTGATTGGATACCGTTTGAGTAACTCTTCTCTGTTCAAGGTGATTTATCCCTTCTTTTATTGTATTTTGCAGTACACGATTAGTGCAACAGTTGCGCAGTGACGATTTGCAGAAACGAAAAATCCTCCGCTACTCGTCATCCAGTTTGAACCAGATTGCGGCCTGGGCCGCAATTTCGTCAATTTCTTCTTCGGATGCGGCTCCCTCGGTAACCTCTTCACTTTCCTGTGGCTCTTTGTCTAACTCGGCCGGGTCTGCAATTTCCAGATTTAACGTGTACATAGTGTGGCCCGGCATCTGCATTTCGATAATTGATTCCAGCGTACGGCGGCGAATTTTTTCCTGTCTCGCCTGCTCATTTTTGTCTTCGATATCAAGCCACGGCAGGCGAAGTGATACGGAAAAGGTGTGAGGCTGGTTGCCCTTTCCCAACGCAATGGCCGGGCCTAGCGTGGCATAAGGCCCTACTACAAAGTTGTTTGATATTTTTTCCACAACTTTTGCCTGCCGGCCGGTGTAGATTTCCAGGTATTTAAGCAAGCCCCACTTGGTACCCCGGCTGCGATGCAAGGCAATGGCCCACCGAATCAGGCGGCGTAATCGTTCTTCGGGCCAGCGTTCGTCTAATTCCAAATCCAGCCAGGAAGCCAGCCACGGCAAAAATTCGGGGGGGGCCATTCTGGGGTCAAAGTAGTAGGGGATAGAATCAGTCTGCAGTTCGATGGGAGTCCAGAAGCTTTCAAACAGCATCAGGAATCGGCCCAGCAACTCGTCCCTTTCAAAAACCGACGGCAAATATTGAAGATACCTGCCCTTGGCTCCAATTGCCAACCGCACGGTTTCGGCAGCCAAAACTTCACCATTTCCATTAGAAATCTCGGCCTTGCTCTCTGGCGTGATGTCTTGCCGCAAGGGTGGAATAATTGTTTCCAATTGATACTCGTAGGTGGCGCCGGCGGCTAACTCATTGTCAATGGGCCAGACAACATAGTTAGCCTGACTGCCTGCTTCTATTTGGGGAGAGGTTTCTTCCTGTTGGGGGGGGGGCAGATATTCTCCCACCATAAACCCGTCGGGCAGCGTTATTCTGAGGGTGAGATTTGAAATTGCCGCATAGCTTTCTATTCTGGTATAAAAAGTGGCCACCTCGCCGGGGTAGCGGTTGTAACTGTCTAGCACGTGGCTAACGGTGACCAGGCCGGGTTGCTCATTACTCTGCGTCATCGTCAGCCTCTTCGTCATCAAGGTCGGCCATAATTACTTCGTGATTTAATGAGCATAACAGCGTGTCCGCCGCTACCCGCACCGATTTTCGTTTGACTTTTTTTGTTGGCTTTTCTTCCGCCTCGTCGTCTTCGCCCGGCGGCGTTTCATCGGCAGGCTCAACATCTCGCCAGCTCAATTGCACGTCCAAAACGTGTTTTACACCCGGTACCCGTTGAATTAGCGAAAAAATCTCAGCAACGTACAAGTTGCGGCCAAAAGGCCAACCCTGCCAGTCGTCACCCGCCAGCTCGTCCGGTGCCGCTCCAAACTCGCTCAAATTCAACGGTGAAATAAAGCGGGTTAATTTTTCAATGACCTTGGCTCTGACATCCTCCGGGCGACTGAATTCCGAAGGGACAATCTCCACCTCAGCCCTTACACCAATGTACCTGGGTTCCTGAATGCGCAACGTGGTGGTTAACAAGCGATACTTGTCCAGATGGTCGCCCACAATTTTGGCCAGATTGTCCTCAATATGTAATTTGGTCAGGTCGCCGGCCAGCAGCGCATCGCTAACGGCCGGGACAATGAGAATTTCTACCACGCCGGGGGGTAAACGTCCGTTGCTGCTTTGAGGAATGTTGCACTTGACGCGAGCCACAGCCCTGGTGGCCCCCATAGCCAAATCTTCGTAATCGCCAGGCGTTACCGCCCGCAGTTGGGCCCGTAATTCTCGTTGAACGCGGGATTTGGCCTCTTCCAGCGTTTCCTGATCGCGTCCACCCGTGGCGCGGCGCAGGTTTGTCACCCGGTCAATATAAGCTACAGACGTTTTTAACACTTGCAATTTGCTGGTGGGCACATTGCCCACCGTGCCCCCCCCGTAACGATAGCGCGTAAATCTTACCTCTCGGCCTGTTTCCGGGATGCGGCCGTACTGGCGCATGGTGCCGGCCGGCTGGCGAACCGCCGGGCCAAATTGCACCTGGCCGGTGCCCATATCTAACAGGAAATGGCGGTCGTATCGATCGGAATCCGAGAAATCTTTGACAGGGGTCCACGGCATAAAAATGCCTGTTTCGCCGTAGGCTTCGCCCTGCACCTCTACCACTTCCCCCTCGTGCAAATCCAGAACCGGGGAGTTTTCCACATAAAATACCTGGCCGGGGTCGCCGTTGCTGCGCCCCAACAGCTCATTTTTTACAATCTGGGCGTGCGTGGCCCAGGTGGTAGCGCCCAGCGTATGCGCGGTTACATTTAATATTCGAGGCGATTCTGTGTACGCCCCCTGCTCCGGGCGGCGCTGCTCAAAGCGGCAGCGAATCCAGTAGGCGCTGCGCCCGTAAACCTGGCTGGGTTGCATGGCCAGCGGCAGGTAAATGACCAGCGCCCCCTGGGGGTTGTTTAAGCCACCGGTCGTATCTTTTTCTCCGGAAAGCGTGCTGAGATTTACCTCTTCCCACAGATCATCGCCAATGGAACATTCCCACACCAGGGGCGGGTCTTCGCGCCGAATGCCGGTGGCCTGGGTAGGCTCACATTCAAATGTTAATTGCAGGGTTTGGCCGTTGATAGCTTGCCCTTCTTCAAAGCCAAGGTAAAAGGTGTCGCCCGTACTTATCCGGGGGTGCCCAAAGGCGTAAAATGTTTCGATACCGAGTCGAGGAACGTAGTTTTTGTGGAAATCTTCGTCGCGGCGTAATTGGGTTAACGCGGGGGGAATAATTTGCAGGCGAGTGTCGGTAGTAAACACAATCTCGTCGTGTTCTTCGGTGCGTCGGGTGGCAACTTCGGTTCCTTGTGGAATAATTGCCACCGTGTCATCTTCGGGGTTAATGGGGAAAGGCGTGGACAGCCAAAAGGTTAACTGGGTGCGGGCGCTGCTGGCGGGCTGAAGCTGCAAGCCAAGCATCTCCATAAATTTAATGTAGTTCTTTTCCGGCACCCGGTTGAGCCGGTAGACAATCAGTTCTGTCATCCAGGCAAATAACTCTATCAGCGCAATGCCGGGATCACTCAGGTTGTAGTCTGTCCACTCCGGACAGTATTGCACAATTCTTTTGCGCGCTTCATCAACCAGGTCCTGCTGAAAGCGTAGATCATCCAGATATGGTTCCGGTAATGGCATAAATTATCTCCTCGTATAAAATGTTCGTAGTCAGATACGCAGTGCCGTGGACCTTCGGTTGTTTAACGCCACTCCGCTTTCGCTTCGAGGCTGACTACGGGCGGGTAATAACTCTCTGAAAATAAAGTTACACAGAGCCATCACAGACGCAAAGTACACAGAGACAGCGCGCCCTTGGAGTAAAAACAAAAAGAACTTTGTGCGCTTTGCGTCTGCGTTTGCTCCGCGCTCTCTGTGTTCCTGATTTTCATTGTCGTTGTTGTCCCGGTTGGAACAGGCACATGCCGGCGTGTGTTTCTGGAATGTAACCGTTCAGCCCCCTACCAGAATTATGTCATTCCCGCATGCTTTTAGCGGGAATCTATGCGTGCAGTCTGTGGATTCCCGCTTAATACGTGCGGGAATGACAGGGGGGCTGAATGGTACTTCTGGAATTACTCTTCTTCACCTGCCAGATAGAAGGGATAAACAATGCTGCGCTGGTCGTGGGTATTTTTTACCCGGTAATTAATATTAACCAGTAAGGCTCCATCCAGGCCGGGGGCGTTGTTTACCACAACTTCGTCAACTTCAATGCGTGGCTCCCACCGCCCCAGCGCGTCTTTAACATACTGCGCTATCAGCCCAAAGGTGGCGGCGTCACGCGGATCAAACAGCAGTTCGTGGATACGGCAGCCAAAATCGGGCCGCATTACCCGTTCGCCGGGGGCTGTTTCCAAAATCATAATAATGGCCTGTTCGATGTCTCTCGGGCCGCTGACCAGAGCAATCTCTCCCCGTGGGTTTATCTGTAGGGGAAAAGCCAATCCCTGGCCAATAAACTCTTTATCAAATTGATTAGGTGTCATTTACCCTCCAATTAACACAGTGCCCACTGCCACCACCTTGCCTACCGGCAGGTCGGTGGGGTCGTTGCACGTTTTGGCAGTGTCGCCGTTTCTGGCCGCCGCCTTGCCGTTGATAAACACCGACGCGCTGCCCATTATGATCTCGCCGCGATTACTGGGTTCCCGTTGAAAACGACCTCCCTGCGGAATATGCGGCGGGGTATTGGTGGCCGTACTGCCCACTACCGCTGCTGCGCGCCCCATAATTTTTACATTGTTGCTGAGCCGGCCATTCAAAATGCCGGCAAACGGATGAGGCAGCGGCGTTGGTACTTCTCCCGTTGGGGTAGGCACCATTACAATGTGCGTATCTGTGGCCATAATTCGATCGCCTTGTTTGGCTGCGGGTTGTCCCATAATTTACAATTTTCCTGAATGAAATTTGAAAGCAAGGAGCCGTCTATGGCGCGGGGGGTGTCCCTCTACTTTCCTCTCCCCGCCATACGCACCAAATGAAACCGGAGTGTTTCATAGGAGCAAGAAGTAAGGAACGCGGTAAAATGTTCGTAGTCAGGTCCGCTGCGCTGCGGACCTTCGGCCGTCTAACGCCACTCCGCTATCGTTGCGAGGCTGACTACGAGCAGGTAATAGAATTCCCCACTCCCCACTCCCCACTCCCTGCTCCCTAATTAAGGTTGATAGCCTGCCCTTTAACATCCACATTTCCGGAGGCCTCAATCTTGATTTTCTTGCCTTTTAACGATAATTCTCCATTCGATTCCAGCTTGAGTTTGGAATTTGTCTTAATCATAATTGTGTTTTTGGATGAATCAAATTCAATCTCGTTTTTGCCGGTTTTGTCTCTGATAATGATCTTTTCCTGACCGCTGGAGTCATCCAGAATTATTTCGTGACCGCTGCGGGACCGCAATACGCTTTGATTAACCTTGCCATCTCCGCCCACAACATCGCTGTTGGATTTTGGCGGCTTGTCCTTTCCGTTCCACAGCGTGCCCAACACAAAGGGGTGATCAAAGTCGCCATGCTCAAAAACCAACAAAACTTCGTCATTAATTTCCGGCAGGTAGAAGAAGCCTTTGCCGGCACCGCCCATCGGCATAGCCAACCGCGCCCAGGCGCTCTCATCTGTATCGGACATCCAGGGGAATTTTACCTTGACCCGGCCCAAATTGTCCGGGTCTTTGTTGTTTGTGACCAACCCAATAACCGTACCCCAGCCCTGGTTGCCATTTTCGGCAGGGTCTAACAAATTGAGAATTGTACCGGGTTGGCGTCCACTGATATCAAAGTGCGTTTCGTACCCGGATTCATTATAAATATGAGTAGCCGATGTGATAAAATATTCGCCGCTAAAGCGATTGCCCACGCCCTTAACTTTAACTACCCGTCCGGCTTGCAAGCGGGGATCACCAAAACATACGCCATCGGCCTGTATAAAATCGCCGCTGATCTCGTCGCACAGGGCCTGGGCCATGGCGTTGGCTTCGTTCATTGATTTTACGGGTTTGTTAACAACCACAGCTTGGGCCGATACGCCAAAGGCGGATTGGGTCAACTGTGCCCCTGATTGGCTTAGCCCAACCTTGGGGGCAATTTTCCCCTCTCGTACAGTACCCACAATTTCCCGCTTGGTGATTGGATCCCACCCCCGCACAATGACTTCGTCAACCTGGGACATGGTAGAAAGCCGGGGGCGAAAATCTAATAAATTATCTCCCCAATCAAGATCAGGACCGGCCTCCGGCTGCCCTGATCGTTTCTTGAAGTTGAGCGTCTTATCTTCAACAAATGTTTCGTAACCTATCCGTTGGGCACGGGCCTGCAAAAATTCCAGATTGGTCTGGTTATCTTGAAAAACGTAATCGTGAACAACCTGGGTGGCATCGGCTTCAACTTGTAAGTTGGCTTCACGGGCTATTTTCTGGGCAATTTCACTATCAGACGAGTTGAGAAATGAACGCCTTTGTTTACCCCGGTGCAACCGGTGAGACCGATCGTAACCACGCACCAGCAATACCGGTTCTCCGCTGCGCTCAAAAGTTGGCTCCAGCGCGGTAATTTCGCCTTTGATCAGCTGGTCACTGGCCCCGGATTGGGTGCCGTGTTCTGCCGCCGTGACCTTTATTTCAATCTCTGCGCCCACAAACAACAAATCAGAGTCAACCCACTCCAGGTTAGAATCGTGCAGTCTCACCGTGAACATATCCGGTAAATAGAGACTGTCATCAATAACAAACTCAACAATGGCCTGCATAAGTTCCGGCGACGCGGCTTGACCATTTATCAGTAATTCAAATTGGGGTAAAAAAGATTCGGATACCATAGTGATTAATTTATATCAGGTTTAATATTTGCCCCGGACGGAGCTTCATAGGATTATCCAGCCGGTTTATCTCTGCCAGATACCGCCACATGGCCGGATTCCCGTATTCCTCGTGGGCAATCCAATCCAGGCGCTGCCCCTCTTGCACCACCCACACCTTTCTGGGGGCGCTGCGCGAGGTGGGATTTTGCGGCGGGTAAAACGATTCTTCCTCAACCTGCTTCATTTTGATTTTGGCTTTGGCCCGGATTGGCGTTCCATCGGGGCGAAACATGGTGTAAGTGACCTTGACCGATTCCATAATGGCCACAAACGAGAAGTTGCCCCACACAAACTTGCAAACCGGTGGCGCAGCTTTGGAGCCTACGCTGACTCCCTTTGATTGATTGGTTAACTCCTCTACCTGTCTGTCCAGTTTTTTCATATCTTCGCAGGCTTGCTCGTACGGGTCTTTTCGGGCCAGCGCTTCCTGCGCCTATCTCTCCTCCTCTTTTGCCCGCTCCAACGCAATTTCTGCTTCTCTTTCCCGTCTTTTCAGGTTTTCAAGTTGCGCATACCCGCCGCTGAACATCGCAAATCCGGGATTTCTGTCTATTTTTTCCTGTAACTTATCTTTTGCCGGGCCAAAGCTTCTTAACTCTTCCTGTAATCTTTCAATTTTAGCCCTGGCCTTGCTTAAATTTTCTTCGTTCTGCCGGCGAACCGTCGCATCCCTCTCTTTTTGGCCATTCTTTTCCAAATCTTCTATTCTTTTTTTTGTGGCGTCTTGCTCTTTTTTTCTGGCATCCAGCTTACTTTTTATTTCTTCCGGAGAAGTAACTGTGGCCGCTTCGCCCAAATTGACCAGCGTCAGCGCCATCAACGGTTCCGTGAAACTGCGAACATCGCCGCCGGTTGAGTCTGTGGTATCAAAAAAAAGTTCTGCCGACAATTTGATGGGGTCGCCGCCGGTAAAGGTGGTATTACCAATGTTTTTCTGCCAGGTTTTTTTGGTTTTCCAACTGGCCTTTTTGTTGAGCTTTAATTTTTCCGGGTTAAACTGCGCCGCGCAGTCCAGCACCGGTTCAAATTGATTATTGACCTTCTTGAAAATTTTTACTTTTTGCACTAGGCTCTCCGTTCTCGTTCTACGGCTATCAACCGCCTGACAAAGGGCAAAACCTGCCGGGCCAGGCTATCTAAATCGGTCTGATTTGTCTCTTTCGTCGCAATTTCCGCTGATTCTTCGTCGGCTTCAATGCCCAGCGCCTCTAACATCTCGCCTAATTTCTCGTCGAGCATATCTTCAACCACTTCTTGCATATCCTCAAATAATGCCTCGTTTTCAAGCTCCTGAACTTCCAGCCGTTCTGTTTCCAGAGCAAGCTCGCTCTCATTGTGTTCTGCCCACATCTCCCGAGACTGTTCAACCTGTTCATCAACATCCTCATCACGAGGCTCTTGCGAGATGCCCTGCTCGGCGGTATCGCTTGGCGCCGTCGCCCGCTGAACAGTAGCGTGCAGCGGCATATCCGGCCCGGATGAAAAAAACGGGCTTTGGGCCGACCGGGCAACACTTAAAATTGAACGTTCGGTGCTGTCTGCCTCAGCTTCCTGCGCCCCAACCTGAGTTGGAACGCGGGCCACCGGCATCAATGCAGGCTGAATCATTGGCTTTGTCTGAACCTGCCTGCTCTGGGCCACATGCGTTAACTCGTGTCCCAACAGCGCCATCGATTTGGGCTTTTGAAAATCATCATCCTGGCTTTCATCAAAAACAACATCACGCCCTTTGGTGGCTGCCTGAATGTTCAATGGGCTTAAGTCAGTCCGGTGAACCCGGACAGCGCTGAAGTCGCGCCCAATCATTCCTTCCATAGTTTCGCGAGGTTCGGCGGCCAGGGGTTTGCCCGACCCGCTCGACTGATCCAGACTGGTTGCGGCCTGAATCATGTTACCGGGAGCGCTGTCCGGCTCGCTGCCCGGCTTTGTTTTAAAGCGCCAACCCTGCGCCATCAGATGTTCCCGCATCTGTTGCGGGGTAACCGGCACATTAAATCGCCGTGATGCCCCAATTGGTTCGCGTTTTACCAACGGCATATTCTGGCGGGCGCTGGAACGAGCTAATACGTCACGGTCGAGCGTTAAGCGCGGGCGAAGTGGCGGACGTGGTTTTTCTTTTTGTTCTTTTTGTGGGGTTGATTGATGCGAATCGCTGCCGGTTTCCGGAGATTCCGGCCCCGGTACTTGGGCTGCATCCGTGACGATCTCGCTCGATACATCTAACGTGTCTGCCTTTTTACCGGCTGGAGGAACCGCGGAAACCTCATCACCATCCTCTATTGTCTCTGTTGAAGCATAAACAAGCGGCGCATCCGTTTCTCTACGCGAGACGATGTCTTCCCCGCCCCCGTCATCCGGAGCGATTTTTGGCAATGGCATCGGCGGCGTTGCTGTAGTTGGCTCATCAGATACCGGTGATTTATCCTCTTTCTGTGGCGGAACAAACGCTTGTGTTTGCGGCGCAATTTCTGCGCCGGCCTCTCGCTGCGCTGTTTCCGGCGATGGCGCGCCGGGCAGGGGAGAAGTCGTTTCT
>CAYWSS010000074.1:10395-12989 GCA_964460505.1 uncultured Caldilineaceae bacterium
TGTCGTGCCGGCAAATCAGCTTCTTCCTGAAACGGGGCCGGTTCAGGTTCTGGCTCACCGGCGCCGGATTCAACTTGCGTTGATTTTTTCTGTTGGAAGGATTGTGTCAGTGGCAGGTGAAGTTCCTTTGATAAAGGAACGTTCGTTGAATCGGGTTCGTCCGGGGTAATGCGCGGCACTGTGGGTAATTCAGATGCGGCATCCCGCTGAATATCTTGCTGTCCGGAAAACCCTTCGGATTCGGGCGATGGTGGCAACCCGTGCGCTGCGTCTTTCGGCTGAACGTTTTCATCTGACGTTTCGCGCCGCAACACAAGTTTCAATTCCTGACCGGGTGGTGACGTCTCAGTTTCTGCAGGAGATTCATCAGGAATAATCCGCGGCAGGTCAGTTTCTGTTCGTTCACTACTTTCCGCTGCCTGGCTGTCAGAATCCCGGCGAATTTGCTCCGCTGATTTCAGCTCCGGTGCAGTGGATGCTAATGGCATTGCCAACCCGTCACCGGATAACGCCGGCGGCGTTTCGCCCGGTTGGTCCGGTTCAATGCGCGCTGGAACCGCTTTGGTCTCAGTCGAGGTTAATTCAGTTGCATCCGACAAGAGCGCCGATTCTGTATCTTGTTGGAGTGACGGCTGCCGGAATTCCAGAGAACGGGTTTGCGCAACCTCTGGCGGCGGGTGAGAAATTTGAGGCTCCGCCTCAGACGCCTCGGCATCGTCTGCATTTACCGCCGGGCTTGGGGGGCTGTCTTTGCGTTGGGACCGGCTTTTTGTGCGGTCGGGGCGAATTCTCCGGGGTTGGTCAGACGACTTTGGTTGGGATGCAGCCGGCGGAATGCGGTCGATAGGCGGAGGCGTATCGGAGGCGCCTTCCTGCACGCGCGAAAACACTCTGGATTTGGGTGAAACATAAGGGCGGGCCGGTCTTTTTTTCTTTCGGCGCGGAAACGACGGAGGAATCAATTGCCCGCCGGAACTCTGCACCGCCCCTTGACTCGACGGGTAGGCTTCACGGAGTTTTTGCAGAATGGGAGATAAAGAACCCGACTCCGGTTGGGTTTGGGCCACCGGCGAAGGTGTTGCCAAACGGGGCTGTTTGGGGGCAGTATCTTTTTTGTCTCCGTAGGCTTGCATCAAGCGCTCGTAGGGAGTTAGCTCGGTGGGTTCCTGAGTTTGCTCATCAGGGTTGCCCGGTGGGCCTGGCTCATGTTCCGGCTGCGCTATTGGAAATGCGTAGGTTTCTTCCAGCACGCCGCTATCTTCAACGGAACGGGAAATGGGTTTTGCGCCAATTGGCCGAAATTGAAATCGGGTGGATACGATTTTTGTAAATGAGTCGGTCATCCCCGGTTTTAGTGAGCCGACGTCTGGATGCCAGGCAGTACTTCTGGTGGCTGTTTTTTGCAGTCGCGTCAGGATAATATTGGTCTTTGGCACCGTCATTGCGGCGGAGCGCTGCCGTTGAATCAGAGACGGCATTCGGCCGGATGCAGCAAAGCGCCGTCCCCATGGGGACAGTAATTGGCGTGACCGGCCGGCTTTGGAAATAATGTGGTGGGCCAGGGTGGTTTTGTTGGGCTTCGGGGTGCGTTTCTGGTCCATAACTGTGGTTTAATACTCCTCCAGGTCCATTCCGTGAAAGGCGATGGTCAGGCTTTCGATGGCTACTTTTTTGCTGTCAGATTTCAGGCTGGGGCCCTTCCATTTAATGGGGTAGGCTCGTTCCAGATTCCAGCGTCTTACTTCAAACCAGGCGGGGTCGAACATGACAATAGACATGTTGAGATAGTCAACATTGCCATCGTAAATCCCCCGGGTAATCCAGCGCCATAAATCCGGGGAGACGTTGGCCCCATATTTCAGGGTGACTTTGGCGGCCTTTATGCGGGTGGGTAACTGGTGCTCAAAATGATTGACGCCGCCCTCTTTGTATTTTTTTACTTTCCATTGCATTGAGAGTTGGCTGAATTCAGAAAAACTGGCGTGTATTACGCCGCCAATCTCCACCACAAATTGAAAACCGGTTAAGGGATATTTCAAGAAAGACATAGGTGTCTCACCAGGGATTGTAACGTGTCTGACGTTCTCGTTCCACGATTAATTCTTGCTTTAAAAGCCGGTAAATTCTTTGGGCCAGCGCCGGTAAATTTTGTTGGGGCGCTGCGGGAGCTGTCATTTCTTCTGCCAGTTCAGACCACTCTTCAACGGTCAAATCATCGGGGTCCGGAAAATCTTCGGCCATTTGTTCAAATAAGTAACGGCTAAAAGCGCGCGTGGTTTTTTGCTGACGCGCGTCTTCTTCGGTTTCATCCGTGTCTGATTCAAAATCGGTTTCGGTCTCTTCATCAAAGACCGAAAAGTCCTGTTCTTCATTTTCAAACAGGGCCATCAGCAGCATCTGCCGGCTGAAAAGCTGGAAAGCTTCTAACTTTTCTTCTTCATCGTTGGGGTCAACATCCAGGTCTTCAAATTGTGGCACTGGTTGTTTGCCTTTTTTGCGTATGTCTAAAGAATCCCCGGAGGCCATGTTGTTAAATCAATGCGGCTCTCTGGTAGTTTGCAGGATCGCTCTATAAAAAACGTATTATCTGCCAC
>CAYWSS010000075.1:0-12942 GCA_964460505.1 uncultured Caldilineaceae bacterium
GAGTAAAATCTGCTCTGATTGTTCCCCATTACCCTAATTATTAGCTTGATGCGTAGGGGCAGCCCTATCCCCCGCAGGGGGGAGAAAAAGTTCCCCCTCAAAGGTACATCAGCTTTGCCTTAAAGGGTGACGACTAAAATCAAACCATTTGATAAGATATGGGTATCAAATGAAGTTGTCCCAATGTTGGGAAGTTGATACAGTCAATGATGAGCAGCCAAATTCTTCTGAAAAAACTGTACTGCCACAAAGTACAAGCAGTAGTTTATCCAACCAGTCTCCATTGCGACTTGGGGCTTACCTGTTAACCCTTTCCAGGTAAAGCCAAGTCGCTTTTTTTTGCAACAAACCGGCGGTCAAAAAAATTATAATTAAATATTTTTAATCAAGGGAGTTAAATTTATGAGTAAAAAACAGACGGTAGGTGTAAGCGAAGCACAAATTGCGGTTCACTGGCAAGAAGAGAATTATTATCTCCCGTCAACCGAATTTATTGCCCAGGCCAATATGGCGGATCCAGATATTTACAAGCGCTTCAGTCTGGATAATTTTCCGGGGTACTGGAAAGAATACGCCGACTTGCTCGATTGGGACGAGTATTGGCATACCACGCTGGATGCCAGCAATGCGCCTGAGTGGAAATGGTTTGTTGGCGGCAAGATTAATGCCTCGTACAACTGCATTGACCGGCATCTGGCCCAGAACAAAAATAAGGCTGCACTTATTTATGTGCCGGAACCCGAAGATGAAAACCACCAGGCAATTACCTACCAGGAGCTATGGGTGCGGGTTAACGAAATGGCCGCCCTGCTTAGAGATTTTGCCGGTGTTAAAGCCGGCGACCGGGTTACCGTTCATATGCCCATGGTGCCTGAACTGCCCGTAACAATGCTGGCTTGCGCCCGGTTAGGGGCTATTCATTCGGTAGTGTTTGGCGGGTTTAGTGGTAAGGCCTGTGGCGAAAGAGTGGCCGACTCCGGCAGCGATGTGCTGATAACAATGGATGCCTACTATCGTGGCGGCAGGTTGCTTGAGCACAAAACAAAAGCCGATGAAGCCGTAAAAGTTGCCGAAAGCGAAGGCAAAAAGGTAAGCAAGGTTCTGGTGTGGCAGCGTTATCCCGGCAAATCTTCCTCGGATACCCCGATGGTTGAAGGGCGCGATTTCTTTGTTAATGATCTGCTCAAAGAATATCGGGGCCAGCGCGTTGATGCGGTTTCAATGCCCGCCGAAGACCCTTTGTTTTTAATGTACACCAGCGGCACCACCGGCAGCCCCAAGGGTTGCCAGCACAGCATTGGCGGCTATATGGCTTATGTAACCGCCACCTCCAAATACGTGCAAGACATCCATCCCGAAGATGTATACTGGTGCATGGCCGACATCGGCTGGATTACCGGCCATTCCTATATTGTGTACGGCCCGTTGGCGCTGGGCGCATCAAGTGTTCTGTTTGAAGGCGTGCCCACCTATCCCGATGCCGGACGCGCCTGGCGCATTGCCGAACAACTGGACGTCAACATTTTCCACACCGCGCCCACCACCGTCCGTATGCTGCGCAAAGCCGGCCCCGATGAACCGGCCAAGTACAACTACCACTTTAAGCATATGACCACCGTTGGCGAACCGATTGAGCCGGAAGTGTGGAAATGGTACTACCATGTTGTGGGCAAGGGCGAAGCCGCTATTGTTGACACCTGGTGGCAAACAGAAACCGGTGGGTTCCTGTGCAGTACCGTGCCCGCCCTGCAGGGGATGAAGCCCGGCAGCGCCGGCCCCGGCATCCCCGGCATCCACCCGATAGTTTTTGATGAGAATGGAGAAGAGTTGCCCGCCGGGGCGGGTAAAGCCGGTAACATCTGCATCAAAAACCCCTGGCCGGGCGCATTCCAGACCATCTGGGGCGATCGGGATCGCTACGTATCTACCTACTATGCCAAGTACAACAAAGACCCCAACAGCAAAGATTGGCGCGATTGGCCCTACTTCCCCGGTGACGCCGCCGTAGAAGCAGCCGACGGTTACTTCCGCATTCTGGGTCGGGTTGACGACGTAATTAACGTTGCCGGCCACCGGTTGGGCACCAAAGAAATCGAGTCGGCCTGCCTGCTGGTAAAAGAAGTAGCGGAAGCGGCTGTGGTGCCCGTATCCCACGAGCTAAAGGGAAAAGTACCCGATGTGTACGTATCCCTCAAACCCAGCTACAATCCCAGCCAGGAACTGAAAATGGCGGTTAATAAAGCTATTGAAGACAGCATTGGCAAAATTGCCCGGCCGGCCCACGTTTACATTGTGTCGGATATGCCCAAAACCCGTTCCGGTAAAATTATGCGCCGGGTGCTGGGCGCTATCTCCAACGGAGCCGATGTGGGCGATGTGACCACGCTGGCTAACCCGGACATTGTTGAGGAAGTACGCCTGATGGTTCAAAGCGACGGGAACAACTAGCTGATTTATTGAGCAAATTCTCGCTCCAAACTGACAAACTGAAAGTCTCGTTCCCAACCAAGTTTGGAAACGAGACTGAACAAGAACAAACACCACCCCGGTTTGAGTGCGGGAATCAACCTGGTCTCTTATCAGGCCAGAACATTAATTAATAAAAGGGGACAAAATTTGGATCAACCGCTGGTTATTATCTTCACTGCAACAGTCGTCGGCTTTATTGCTCTGGTGGGGAGCGGCATACTTATCGGCAAACTGGATAGCTGGCTGATGCACCGTAACGCTCCCCTTGCCCTTTTACGCCGGCCCCCTGTAGTTAACCAACCGGCGGGCAACACGATTGAAGTGGTTCAGTTTGGCAAGGCCAGGTTAGATGCAATACCAGGGTTAATGATGTGGGGATACCTTGTTACGGGATTAATCGTAATGCTTCCCTTGCTGACCCAGTCGCAAAACCCAAAAGTAGTCGGGACCTCGGTGTTTTCTATGCTGGCTTTGTTGGTTCTGCTTTTGCTGATTACCCTGTCGATCCGCAGTCGTTTCACTTACTATCACATCGCTTTAACCACCGGAAAGATACAAAAGCAGGTTAAAATATTTGGACTATCCGGCAAGACAAAAGACATTCTGGTTACGGTTCCGGTAGAAGCCAGCGCAGATTGCCAACCCAAAAAGGTTGAACTCAGAGATTCCAGGTTGCGCCACGCAACCTGCTGGACATCAACCCGGAGACGAAAAATTATTGTCGTTCACAAAAATGCGCAGGAAGCCGAGCAATTTAACGCCAAATTGATACAGTATGGCTGCCCGGTTTCAGGCCAGCCAAAGGTAATTAATAATCAAATTTAGGCAACAGGAAGGCATTAAGACGCTCATCCGGGGTTGCGGATTTTGGAGGTTTGGAGAACGGAAGATTGGCGTATTTTCACCAATCAACCCATCCTCCAAATCTCCGGAACGTCATAACCTTTGTAAGCCCTAAAAATCCATAATAAGGAGGGTGAATAAAGAAAAACAGTAACTTTTATAGATGTTCTGGGTAGTGTTTACCCGGTAAATTATTAACCATTTAATAATATCAGGAGGAAAACTGATGGATCAAGAAAAAGCTGAAGCTTATTGGAAAGCCAACTTAAAAGTAATTTATATTACGTTGGCCATTTGGGCTCTGGTTTCATACGGTTTTGGGATTATCCTGGCTCCGTGGTTGAATAACTTCTCTGTGGGTCAGATTCCAATGGGGTTTTGGTGGGCCATGCAGGGTTCGATGTATGTTTTTATCATTTTAATCTTTGTCTACTCCAAAATTATGGACAAAATTGACAAAGAATATGGCGTGCATGAGGAATAGGAGAAACTATAATGAGCGTTGAATTTTGGACTTTCCTGTTTGTTGGCCTATCTTTTGCGGGTTACCTTTATATTGGATATGCGAACCGGGTTCGCACCACAACAGGCTTTTACGTGGCCGGGCGCGGCGTGCCGGCCATTGCTAACGGGGCGGCCACCGCTGCCGACTGGATGTCAGCGGCCTCTTTTATCTCTATGGCCGGGCTGATTGCCTTTTTGGGGTATGACGGCTCAATGTATTTGATGGGCTGGACCGGGGGCTACGTGCTGTTGGCATTGCTTCTGGCGCCTTATCTGCGTAAATATGGTAAATATACCGTACCCGACTTTGTGGGTGACCGCTACTATTCTCAAACCGCCCGCCTGGTGGCTGCTATTTGCGCCATTTTTGTTTCCTTTACCTACGTTGCCGGGCAGATGCGCGGGGTAGGTATTGTCTTTAGCCGCTTCCTGGGGCTGCCTGTGGCCTGGGGGGTGGTTGTGGGGGTGGTTATTGTAGCCTTCTTTGCCGTGTTGGGCGGGATGAAGGGGATTACCTGGACCCAGGTGGCCCAGTACTCCGTGCTTATCCTGGCCTACCTGATTCCGGCTACAGCAATTGCCGTCACGTTAACCGGCATCCCCGTTGCCCAGTTTGCCCTTACATTTGGCACGGTTGGGGGTGCTTGTGACCCGACGCTGGCCTCCTCCTGCGGTTTTGTGGCCCAGCTTGACGGGCTTCAGAAATCGTTAGGGTTTGATACCTTTATCGGTTCAAACAGGGGTATGATAGACGTACTGGCCATTACCTTTGCCCTTATGGTCGGCACGGCCGGTTTGCCCCACGTTATTATCCGCTTCTACACCGTACCCTCGGTACGGGCGGCTCGCTACTCGGCCGGTTGGGCGCTGCTCTTCATCGGCCTGCTCTACACCACCGCCCCGGCGCTGGCTTCATTTGCCAAATACAACCTGATCAACACCCTGAGCGGCCTGACGATTGAAGAAGTTGAAACCCGTCCAGACCTGGAATGGGCCAGATCGTGGTCCAGCACAGGTTTGTTAGGCTTTGATGACAAAAACGGCGACGGGGTTTACACCTTTACCTCCGGCGATGCCAATGAGGTTAAGATTGACCGCGACATCATTGTGCTCTCCACCCCCGAAGTTGCCGGATTAGGCGGCCCCATGGTTGGCCTGGTGGCTGCCGGTGGTCTGGCCGCAGCCCTGTCTACGGCTGCCGGGCTGTTGCTGGTAATCTCCAGCTCCCTGTCACACGATATCTACTACCGCCTGATAAAACCCGACGCCACCGAAGCCCAGCGCTTGATGGCCGGCCGGATTGTGATTTTGGGGGCAGTGGTGGTGGCCGGCTATTTTGGTATCAACCCACCCGGCTTTGTGGCGGAGGTGGTGGCCTTTGCCTTTGGTCTGGCGGCGGCCAGCTTCTTCCCCATCATCATTCTGGGTATCTTTGACAAGCGCACCAACGATAAGGGCGCTATCGCCGGAATGATCGTTGGTATCGTTTTTACCGCCGTTATGATTATCATTATGCGCTCGCAAAAACTGTTTGGCGCCGAACCGATGTTCACCTCTTTCATGGGCATTTCGGCGCAAGGCATTGGCACCGTGGGCATGATCCTCAACTTCATCGTGGCCATTGCGGTTTCCCGTATGACCGATGAACCGCCACAGGAAATTCAGGATATGGTCGAGCACGTGCGCATCCCCTCGGGAGCCAAAGAGGCGGCCTTCCACCACTAGATCAAGAAAGAACTTTGTTTAGCTTTTAATAAAAAGGGGTGCGCATGCACCCCTTTACCTTTAATTGACATCCGGCAAAATGGTATTAGAATCAATGTTTGTTACACTATTCACTATATAATCCCATATTTGATTCAAAGAGGAATGTTTTATGACCATTGCACTGATTGGCCCGGCTGGATCGGGAAAAGGGACACAAGCCATCAAAGTAGTTTCTAAATATGACTGGTTGCATATATCAACCGGCGATTTATTTAGAGCCGCTTTGAAAAAAAGCACGGCGTTAGGGTTGCTGGGGCAACGGTATATGAGCCGTGGAGAACTAATCCCCGACGAAGTCGTTGATGCAATGATAGAAGAGCAACTGCTTAAAATCCACCCCGAAAAAGACGTCCTGTTTAACGGGTTTCCCCGCACCAGATACCAGGCCGAATTTCTGGACCAACTGCTTGAAAAGATGGACCGCAAGCTGGATGCAGTTATCTACCTGAAAGTTTCTGATGAAGAAATATTAAACCGGTTACCGGGGCGCATTGTATGCCAGGTGTGTCACACCCCCTATCACGTTAAGTACAAACCACCGGCCAGAGACGGCGTCTGTGACCGTTGCCATGGCCCGCTTTACCGCCGGGAAGATGACCGGCCCGATATTATGCGGGTTCGCTTAAAAGTGTCGCACCGCGTCACCGGCGCGCTGGCAGGTTATTATCAGCACACCGGCAGGCTGATTATTGTTGATGGTAACGGAACTATTGATGCAGTGGCCGACAGCGCGCTCACCGCCATTGATACCGTCCTCAGACGAGAAGCAATCTCCGCTACCCCGGAAGAAACTACCCAAATCCAGGCCCTCATCAGCGAAGTAACACGCCTGACACCGGAAGAAGCTCAACCCACCTTAAATCTTGTTTTACTGGGCGGCCCCGGCTCCGGCAAAGGAACCCAGGCAGACCAGCTTAAAACCAATCTGGAACTTCCCCACATTGCCACGGGCGATATCTTCCGCGAAAATCTCAAAAACCAAACCGATTTGGGCAAGCTGGCCAAAGCCTACATGGATCGGGGTGATCTGGTCCCCGACGATGTTACGGAATCGATGGTAAAAGACCGGCTGGATCGTCCTGATACGGAAAAAGGCTTTATTATGGATGGCTTCCCCAGAACAATTGGGCAGGCCGAAGCCTTAACCGAAATGCTGGTGGCGTTAAACCGGCGTATTGACGCCGTGCTGCACATCAGAGTGAGCGATGAAGAGATTGTAAGCCGGCTTTCGGGCCGGCTTATTTGCCGAAATTGTCAAACGCCGTATCATTGCAAATTTAATCCGCCCACGCAAGAGGGGATATGCGATGCTTGCGGCGGAGAACTGTACCAACGCGACGACGATAACCCGGCTACCATCCGAACCCGGTTAAAAACCTACCACGGGCAAACTGCCCCGTTGATTGATTATTACAAAAAAGCAGGTCTGCTCATCGAAATAAATGGCGAGGGGGACGTAGCTGCCGTTACAGAAAGCACCCTGGCTGCCGTGCAAAACATAACCAATTTACGGGTTACAGCTTAGGAATGGTGCGTAAATAACTTGCCCAATTGGGGCCGGCAACATATTGCGTATTGCGTAAAGAGCAAAATTATACGCAATACGCAGTACGCAATACGAGGAAATGGGTAAATGGTAAATTACAAAGGGTGAAGGGTAAATTATTGCCGGTAAAACCTGTCTTGAGCGTAACCGAAAAAATCATCACCGTCGGCCTCAAGAATATCCAAAAAACAGTTTATACGCAGCTCCGCAAAACTCGGCAGGTTACAAGTGACCGGCCCTTAAAATATAGATACAGGTCTACTTTCAGTGGCCCTAAAAGTGCCGGTCACTTTAATTTACCTGATAATTTTTGCGGTATTGCGTTTATACCTGTGCAGCAGGCACTTCACCATTTACCATTTTTTTTAACAAAAGGGGACAGTTATTTAATCCCAACCCCCAACTCCCAACCAAGGAAAGAGATTGTTAATGAGCGCTGATATGCTATTTACTAAACCCCCTCACCCCTTCGACTACCTTAACGAATCGGAATTAAACCTCATTGAAGGTTCGTTTTTAACGGTAAATTATGCGCAAGGTACCCGTATTTTGCAGCAGGGTGGCAGCCCCAGCGAAAATCTGTATATTATTCAAGAAGGTGCTGTCCGGCTGGTCCGCGATTGGCAAATTATCAAAGTGGTGGAAGAAGGGGAATGTTTTGGGTATCCGTCAATTATCACAGAAGATGCCCCCACCGCCGATGTTGTGGCCGAAGAAGAGAGCATTGTTTACCAGATTCCCAAAGAGATATTCAAGAAGCTTCTGGAGAGAAATCCCCGCTTTGCAGAATTCTTCTTAAAAAATCTCGGAGAACGCTTGCGCCGCATTACAGCCACCGAATTTTCTCCGCTGGATGGTGAATTGACGGCCCCGGTGGGCGCGTTGATTGTTCGTTTACCGGTTAAGGTCAGCCCGGCGGCATCAGTAGCCGAGGTTGCCCAAACTATGCGCAAAGCCTGGGTAGATGTAGCCTTGATTATGGACAATCCCCCCGGCATTATCACTGACCACGACTTTCAGGTAAAAGTTTTGGCCGAAGAGCTTGGCCCCGGCACCCCGGCCCGGCAAGTAATGAGCCAGCCGCTCAAATCGCTGCCGTCCGATACCCCGGTCCATGGCGCGCTGCTGTTTATGCTGGAGCAAAATATTCATCACCTGCCCCTCACCGACGAAAGCGAAATTGTCGGCATTGTTACCGCCTCTGACCTGTTGCGGCACCAAACCCGAAGCCCGCTTTATTTAATGCGACAACTGAGAAATCTGGAATCTTCTGAATCTCTGGCCAAATATGCCATTGAAGTAGCAGGCATGGTAGAAAATCTGTGTAAGGGCGGGTTAGATGTGGCCAGAATTGGGCAGGTGATTGCCAGCGTCAACGACGCCCTCATCCGGCGGCTGCTGCGGCTGGCCGAAAAAAAGCTGGGGCCGCCCCCTACACCCTACGCCTGGATTGTTTTTGGCTCCGAAGGGCGGATGGAACAAATGCTCATTACAGACCAGGACAACGCCCTGGTTTACGAAGAAGATTCTCCCGAAGCGCAGCAATATTTTAAAGACCTGTCGGAGCAAGTTGTCAACGATCTGATTCAGGCCGGCTTCCCGCCCTGTCCCGGCGGGTATATGGCCACCAATTGGCGCAAACCGCTAAACGAGTGGATAAAAATCTTTGAGCGTTGGATAAGAACCCCAAAGCCGCAAGCGCTGCTTGAGACCGCTATTTTTTTTGATTTTCGATCCGTTTACGGCGATTTATCTGTAGAACCGCTGGAAAAAATGGTGCTGGAATCAGGCGGAAATGGCATTTTTCTGGCGCAGATGGTGCGGGCGGCTATGGAATTTCGCCCGCCGTTGGGTTTCTTCCGCCGTATTCGTTCCGAGGGGGGCTGGGTTGATTTAAAATCCGGGGGCATTGCTCCTATTGCCAGCCTGGCCAGAATTTACGCTCTGGAAGCAAAAACTCACGTCCGCACCACAGTAGACCGGCTTGAAACAGCCTCCGAAACCGGCACCTTAAGCCGGGAAGGAGCAGACACGCTCATAGAAACGTATCGCTTTTTGTTACAGTTGCGGTTACAGGAACAGTTGGCGGCTATCCGGGCCGGAGAAACGCCACTCAACAAAATTCAACTGGAATCAATTTCTTCGCTGGAAAACCGCCACTTGAAAGATGCGTTTATCGCCATCAGAGAAATGCAGGAAGCAGCAAGCGTGCGGTTTCGCACAGATTTGTTGGGGTAGGTGGCAGGGAGTAGGGAGTGGCAACTTGAGTTAAGATACACAGCAGCAAAGGGGTTTTTGGTGGATAAATACCAGCGGATAAAAGGTCAACAGTTAGCAGCCATATTCTTTTTGGGGTGCCTGCTGTTCAATTATCCCATCTTAACTATTTTTAGCAAAGATAATCTGATATTGGGTATCCCGGTGCTATATGCCTACCTGTTTGCTTTCTGGGCAGCGTTAATTGGGTTAATAGCAATTATTATTGAGTGGCGCAAGTAGCGAGGTGGATTAACAAGTGCAAGGTTGGGTAATTCTGCTGGTTTCGTTGGCCTATATCGGCTTACTGTTTGCCATTGCCTATTACGGCGACAAACGGGCCGATGCCGGGCAAAGCATCATCAGCAACCCCTATATTTATGCGCTGTCGCTGGGTGTTTATTGCACCGCATGGACATTTTACGGCAGCGTGGGCCGGGCGGCCGGCACCGGGGTGGGGTTTTTACCCATCTACCTGGGGCCGACATTGCTGGCGGCTTTGTGGTGGTTTGTTCTGCGCAAGATGATCCGCATCAGCAAGGTTAACCACATCACCTCCATTGCCGATTTTATTGCCTCGCGCTACGGCAAAAGCACGATGCTGGGAGGGTTGGTTACCATTGTGGCGGTGGCTGGAATTATCCCCTATATTTCCCTGCAACTTAAGGGGATCTCCACCAGTTTTGCGGTGTTAAGCAGTTACTCCCAGGCTGCCGTACCAGGACAGGCAAGCGCGTCACACAACACGGCTTTTTATGTAGCGCTGTTACTGGCACTCTTTGCCATATTGTTTGGCACCCGCCACCTGGATGTAACCGAACATCACGAAGGTCTGGTAGCCGCCATCGCCTTTGAATCGATGGTAAAATTACTGGCTTTTCTGGCGGGGGGCATATTTATTACATACAGTGTTTACAACGGCTTTAGCGATGTATTTGCCAAAGCGGCCGCCCACCCCGACCTGCAGAGTCTGTTTACAATCCAAAGCAGCTACACCAGTTGGGCCTGGTTAATTTTTTTATCGATGATGGCAATTTTCCTGTTGCCGCGCCAATTTCAAATGGCAGTTCTGGAAAATGTTAACGAGCATCACCTTAACAAAGCAATCTGGCTCTTTCCGCTGTACCTGTTGCTCATTAACATTTTTGTTTTGCCCATTGCCTTTGGGGGGTTGCTGCACTTTCCCAGGGGCGGCGTAGACCCGGACATGTTTGTTTTGGCCCTGCCGATGGTTGAGGGGCAGGAATTGCTGGCGCTGTTTGTATTTGTCGGCGGCTTGTCGGCGGCAACCAGCATGGTTATTGTGGCTACAATAGCCCTGACTACCATGGTTTCCAACGACCTGATTATGCCGGTGCTGCTGCGCTGGCCGGCCCTGAAATTGACCGGATACAGCGATTTAAGCGGCCTGCTGCTGGTTATCCGGCGCAGCGCTATTTTGGTAATATTGTTGATGAGCTACGGCTATTTCCGTGTTACCGGAGAATCCCAGGCTTTGGTTTCAATTGGGTTAACCTCGTTTGCGGCAGTGGCTCAATTTGCCCCGGCCATCCTGGGCGGCATCTACTGGCGCGGGGGCAGCAGAAAAGGGGCGCTGGTGGCCCTTACTGCCGGTTTTATCGTGTGGAGCTACACCCTGCCTCTACCGGCGCTGGTCGACTCTGGTTATTTGCCGCAAAGTTTTATTGATAGCGGGCCGATGGGCATTACCTGGTTGCGCCCGTATGCCTTGTTTGGCCTGGAGGGGCTGGGCCCCATTTCTCATGCTATGCTGTGGAGTATGCTGGTGAATATTGGGGCATACGTAATTGTTTCTTTACTGGGCCGGCAAAGCGTCATTGAGCACAGCCAGGCCACTCTGTTTGTGGATGTATTTAAACACTCCACCATTAGCGGCCGGGCCAGCTTTTGGCGCGGCAGCGCCCCCGTTGAATCCCTGCGCTCGCTGTTAAGCCGATTTTTGGGGCCGGGCCAGAGCGACAGAGCTTTTGAAGCCTACGCCCGCCGGCGTAAGCTCAAATGGTCCCAGCACCCTGTGGCCGATGTCGAAATGATAGATTTTGCGGAACGGCGATTGGCGGGGGCTATTGGCGCGGCGTCGGCCCGGGCAATGGTAGCCTCGGTGGTAAAAGAAGAACCACTCTCTACCGAAGAAGTGATGAACATTCTTGATGAAACATCGCAAGCCATTGCCTACAGCCACCAACTTGAGGAAAAATCGCGGGAGTTGGAAGAGGCAACGGCAGGGCTTGTGGCCGCCAATGAGCAACTTAAGGAGCTGGACCGGCTAAAGGACGATTTTATGTCTACGGTTACACACGAACTGCGCACCCCGCTCACTTCAATTCGAGCCTTTTCAGAAATTTTGTGCGACAACCCCAACCTTGACGCAGGGCAGCGCAAACGGTTTTCAAGCATTATTTTGAGAGAAAGCGAACGACTGACCCGCCTGATAAACAACGTACTGGACCTCTCAAAAATAGAATCCGGCAAAATGGAATGGTCCATTTCTGACGTAGATTTGAAAGAGGTTATAAACGAGGCGCTGGCCGCTACAGGGCAACTGTTTCAGGACAGGAATATTCAGATTAATGTTGATCTACCAGGCCTTGCGCCGTTCATTGAAGCCGATAGAGATAGAATTATGCAGGTCATGCTCAATTTAATTTCTAACGCCATTAAATTTTGCAATAGCGAGCAGGGTCAGGTGAGCATAAAATTGTATCCGGTTAACCACAATCTGCAAGTGGATGTCAGTGACAACGGCTCCGGCATTGAGCCGGAAAATCTGGACCTCATCTTTGAAAAATTCCGGCAGGTGGGTGATACCTTAACCGAAAAGCCGCAGGGAACCGGTCTTGGTCTGCCCATTTGCCGCCAGATTATTACCTATTTTGGCGGCAAACTATGGGCCAGCAGCCAACTGGGGCATGGGGCCACCATTTCGTTTGCCTTGCCGCAAAAAACGCGCGTATCCAAAACAGCGGTGGGTGACAAGACTAGAAATTAATATAATATTTAAGACAGGAGTTTTTGAATGCAAAGAAGTTATTTTAGAACATTATTTGGCGCCGGCCTGATAGGTGTTGCCGGTGTCAGCCTGACCGCCGGTATTTTTCCATGGATGATTTCCATGTTATTTGGAATGAACTCCTTTGAAGGAATGTTCAGTATTAGAGGTTTTATTATGCCCATTGCTTTGCTGTGGGCCTTTGGCGGCGGTATTTTGGGCTGGTATGGCGGAGCCTATACCGGGCTGGTAATCATTGGTATTTGCGGCATTATATCGGGCTTTGTATTAGGTGTTTGGGCCGTTGATGGAGATTTTCTGTTAGTTGCAGCCAGTACGCTCAGCGGGCTGATTTATGGCGGGGTTGCCGGGCTGATTATCGGCAGAGCCTTTCCTCAAACCGAAGATTGAGTAGGGGTTGGGGTATTGGGCAACGTGAACGGCTAATAATTTGTTGGACAGCAACAGGGTTACAATGAGCAATAAAAAAAACGGCATCGTTTCGGAGTGTCCACATAATAGGTTTACACATTGAGCCAAAATAATG
>CAYWSS010000076.1:0-12883 GCA_964460505.1 uncultured Caldilineaceae bacterium
ACCTCAGAGTTAGATGTTCCGACTTATCTTCCTTTAGCTGAGGCTGCCGACAAATATAATCTCTCCGAAAATCTGTTGACCCAACTTATTCCACATTATTATACGGAACAGAAACCATTTTGGTAGTTGAAGATGAAGAAATAGTGCGCGAGCTGGTTTGTGAAACCCTGTCTACGCACGGATACAAAACTCTTGAAGCCCAAAACGCTATTGAGGCTCTGCAACACGCTTCTGAACCCGCAGAAACAATCCACCTTCTCCTGACCGACATAATTATACCTGAAATGAACGGGCGAGAGCTGTCTGAAAGAGTGGTTGCCATTCATCCTGCCATCAAAGTATTGTATATGTCGGGGTATACAGATAATATAATAGGCCATCACGGTATTCTGGAAAAAGACATAAACTTTTTGCAAAAGCCCTTCACGGTACGCAGCCTTCTCCAAAAAGTGAGACAGATTTTGAGTTAGTGCGAAGTTATGTACACAAATGCTTTAGCAAACAACAGTACCGCCCAAGTTAAGGTCAGTAGGGGCCTCGCAGCTCCTACTGCCTATTCAGAACCCAGCGTGAACAATTTCCATTCACGAGGCTCCTCAGTAGATTGGCCATTATCATTGGCACCCTGTCGCGTGAGCGATGTCGTGACAATGGCCGTGCAGTAAGCACAAATTCACATAACGGTTATCCTTATGATTACCATTGATGTGGTGTACCTCCAGCACGTCCTCTGTCGTAAAGGGCAATCCACAACTTTCGCATTTGCCGCTTTGCCATTTCAAGAGTTTGACGACCTGTAACGGTTTGAGCGGATGTCGCTGTAACCGCTGCGCCCAATAAAGCCCATCTCCATCAAAAGGACTTTTGTGGCCTTTTACTTTCTTGTGGGGCACAAAACGCAAAAAACGGAGATAAATGGGGTAACAAAGTAAAAAAACAAGGTTTTAGCCCAAAAAACCACATTTTCTGAAAAAATAGAAAGGAAATAAGTTTTACCTCTGTCGAACAGACGTGGCCGAGTTGCCAACTGGCGGAATTGGGTTAAAGTTTACATAACAAATCTAAACATTAGAGAGACTGTTATGTCGGAAGCCACAACCCAACCCACTCCCGCCATCCTTGATTTGGAGAAAGCGATTGACGAGTTTCGTCAAACTGCACACCTCTTTTCGCTTGACAAAAACACACCGTCAACAATGAGCAGACAAAGCCAAACTGCCCCCTGGTGCTCTTTTTATTTGTAAAAAACATCCCTCCCATCCCGACTGGTTTTTGGGACCGGGCCCCAAAACCAACCCCGGGCCGGCTGCGGCGCGTGCTGACCGCCGTGCCCTTTTCGGCACATTTGCCGCTTCCAGCCCAAATTCGCCAAAAAGCCTCGGTCACTGACCATTTGCCCAAGGGAATTTTGGGCCATCGGCGGCAGTCCAGAGCCGAACAGCCGGTCTGAAGCGGCCCACCCCCTCAAAATCTGGCAAATTTGACTTTCCAGAGGCAGAAACTTGGTTTTCTGTAGTTTCAAGCTGCCTCATCGACTTTCTGCTAACTACAAATTATCTAAATGTTAAGGTGCATTGTGTGAAAATTTGCAATATTTTAGGGGGAAGTAAAGTTATCATAGGAGACGGACAGTCCCTTTGGAACGGCAACGACAATGAAAATTTAGCCAGTGATGAGCCGATGTCGATGCGCCACTTGAATTTCAAGAGCATTTTAGCCCAAAGTCAAGCTTCCAGGAAGGTGCAGCTAATTCTGAACCGCTACATTTTTTCAATTCTAACTTCAACGGACTTCATCAGGGGGAACCCGTCAATGGGATCATTGATATCATCGTGGGTGATTTTATTGATGTTGGCCTTGCTCCAGCCGTGGGTCGCCTGGACCACCCCGGGCAAGATATGGGTTTTATGCACCACGGTGACGGGGATATTCACGGAACCCACGGTAGATGTGACGCTCACCGTGTCGCCGGTTTTGACCCCCATCTTTTTCGCATCGTCCGGATGGATCTCTATTTCCGGATAGGGTACGGCGGAACGGGCGCTTTTGAGGTTGCGATTGCGCGCGTGAAGGTACACCACTTTTCTGGCGCCGGTGATCATAACATAGGGATATTCCCGATTGGGGTTGCTCAGGTAGGCCGGCGGCGTATACTCGGGCAGATAGGCATATCCGTACTCTTTGAGGTAATCGGACGCAAATTCATATTTCCCACTGGGGGTGTTGAACTTGCTTTCCTTGTATTTGTGGAAGCGTTTGGGCTTGTAGTTAATGCCCTCCGGGTGGGCGGCCAACTGTTCCACCGTAAGCCCCGTTCCTTCCAGACGCCACCGGTTCAACTCGCCCTCGGATTCCCACGGGAACCACTCTCCGATCCCCAGCCGGTGGGCCAGATCGCGCCAGAACGTATATTCATCCTGGCAGTCGGGAAATTGGGCCACGGGCCGGGTCAACCCCAGCACCTGAAGCCCTGCGTGACAGTGAAGCTCCGAGCGTTCCAGGTAGGTTGCCGCGGGCAGAACGTAATCCGCCAACTCCGCGGTTTTGGTCATAAATATTTCTCGCACCACAAAAAGCTCCAGGGCCTTTAAGGCCTTTACCACCTTGTTCGTATTGGGGTTGGTCAGAGCCGGATTGGCGCCGGTGAGGATCATGCCCTTTAAGGGGTAAGGCTTTTCGGTGAGAATGGTATCCATAGCCGTCATGCTGTGACATTCCTGCCGGAAATCGTACAGGACGGGATATTTATCCGCGCCAACGGGGTCAAGATGCCTCAAGGGTTTCTCCTCGTAAATAGTCAGTTTCCTGAGCTTCGGGCCTTCGGGCATGAAATGGCCCCCGTCCTCATCCATGCTGCCACCAAGGCCGTCGAGGCAGGCCACAGCCCGGATATTGTTAATCCCGTTTTTGTGATGCTCTAACCCGTTGCCCACATAATGAATCACCTTCGGTACATTTTCCCCAATTATCCGGGCAACACGCGCTACGGTTTCGGCGGGGATGCCCGTTTCCGTTTCCACCCGCGAGGGGGTAAAGGTTTTTACATATTCCGCGTAGGCGTCGAAACCGAGGGCATAGTTCTCAATAAATTCATGGCAGATCAAATCGTTGCGGATCAATTCAGCGGCAATGCCCAGGGCCAGAGCGCCGTCCGTGCCAGGCCGGATCTGGATGAATTCGTCCGCCTGCCTGGCGATGGCCGACAGTCTGGTATCGATGACGATTATTTTCGCCCCCTTGTCTTTGGCATCCATGATGTGCTGGGTCATATTGGGATGGGCATGGGGAGGATTGGCTCCCCAGAAAACCATACATCTGGTATTGGTGTAGTCCGGCGATGCGTTCCAGGTACCTGCCACAACCGAATAGCCTATCCACCGCCCCACAAAACATTGGGAGTCGTTGGAAAAATAGTTGGGTGAGCCGATGGCGTGAATGAAGCGGCGGGCCAGTTCTTCCTGATTCAGGAAGCCCACGGCTTCTCCCTTCCATACGCTCATGGCCCGGTCGCCGTATTGAGATTGGATGGCGCCAATTTTTTTGGCAATTTCATCAAGGGCCTGAGTGAGGGGAATTTCCTCCCAGCCATTGCCTACCCGTTTGAGGGGTTTGAGGATGCGATCCGGGGCATTGACAAAGTCTACGCCCATGCGGCCTTTCACGCACAGCCGGCCGCGATTCCAGGGATGCTCCGCCAGACCGTCAATCTCCACGATCCGGCCGTCTTCCACATAGACGTTGATTCCGCAGTGATCGTCGCACATCCTGCACAATGATTTAAAATGTTGCCTGCTCTTCGTCGGCTGCTCTATCATGGTCAACTGTTCCATCATGATTTCTGTTTTCATTTGTTTTGTTCCCCTTTATCTTGAAGCGAACGAACGAAGCGCTGGAATATCTCACGGTTGTTTTGATAGGATGTTTCAATGGTTGTGTACTGGAGAGCGCCTGAGATACAGAATTTTACACAGTTTGGCTCACCCTGGCACATATCGCATTTGCGGCTGACCTGATGCTCCTGATCAAAATAAATATTGCCAAAGGGGCATGACAGGACACACATTTTGCATCCTACGCAGCGCTCGCTATTGATTTCGACGGCGCCTGTGGTCTTGTTCCTGTGGATAGCAGCCGCGGGGCATACTTCCAGGCACCAGGTATCATCACAATGCAGACAGGTCATAGGGAAACATATTTTCACATCGTCATAATATTCAACCCGGATATTGGAATTTTCCCTGTCAAAATCCCCGGCTTGACGAAATGCGCACGCATATTCACAATTGCGGCATACGACACATTTGCTTACATCCATAGTAATGAAACGCATAGGGTCTTCCTTTCGCTGGGCCTTATTTACTGAACGCCTGGTGATGCTGCGCCAGATTTTGCGCCACGATACTTTTTAACTTGCCTGGCTGCGCGCCCACGTGTATTTTTTCCCGGATCAAGGGTTGTAAAAGGCCAAGCGTAGCTATGAGGTCCGGGCTGCCCACCGCAACGGCGCCCACCGGAATACCGCTTTTTAACAAAATTTTAAAATATTGATCTTTGGGGATGCTCTCATCGGTCCAGGTTTCCATCCCGTCCGTTTCGATGAAATTCCCCATAGAGGCCACCGTTGTATCGAACATCTGGGTGACGTTCATGTTCAGGCTGCCGCTATAAACTGCCGTCTCTCCGGCCATGTTGGTGCCGGCTATTCTGCCGCTTTTCACCGCTGTGGGCCACAGGGCGTGTACCACCGCTTCCGATCCGAGGGCCGAAGGCACCTGGGCCACGTCGCCGGCGGCATAGACGCCCGGGATATTGGTTTCCATCCGGTCGTTTACCAGAATTCCGCGGTCTATCTTGATGTCCGTACCCTTGAGAAAATCAATATTGGGACGCACGCCGGTGCCTACGATAATGAAATCGGCCGTGATGGTTTCCCCGCCCTTTAGATGGAGAATGAAGATTCCGTCGGCGGATCGTTCGACTTTTTCCGTGAGAGTATTCACGCGAATATCCACCCCCATCTCCTCCATCCGATCGGTCAGCATTTGGGCGCAATGCTTATCGACGATCCTGGGCATGATCCGTGGCATCAATTCCACGACGCAAACCTCCAGCCCCCGGTAAAGGGCGGCCCACGCCGCTTGCAGGGAAATAAAACCCGCCCCGATAACCGCCACCTGGCCACCCTTGTCATAATAGGGCGCCAGGGCTTCGGCGTCTTCCTGAGTCCACATATGATAAATCCCCTCACCCTCAAGCCCGGGGATCGGCGGTTTAACCGGTGACGACCCGGTGGCAATCAAAAGCCGGTCATATTCAAGCATCCGTCCGTCTTCTAATTCAACCTGCCGGCTTTCGGGATTCACCTTAACGACCCGGCCCTGTATGCTCTCGGCGTTGTGCTCTTTGAAATAATTTTCATCACGAATGAAAAGATTGGAATGAGGGGTTTTCCCCCGCAGATAATAGGGCAGAAGGACTCTGGAATAAGGTCGGTCGGTTTCCTTTGAGACAACGGTGACGCTCGATCTCCGGTTAACCCTGCGGAAGGCTTCAAGAGCGTTCAATCCGGCCGCGCTGTTGCCGATAATGATAATTTGCATATGCAACTCCAGGATAATCAGCGTAGATACATGGCGTGCAAAAACTTATTTTGAAAATCTTTGTAAGCTGTCAACTCAATATAGTCAACTTTTTTGATAACATCCCTGATCAAATTCCTGTGTTCAACGGATACCAGGGCCTGTACTGCCCCCATTCCGGCGGCATTGCCAATCTGGCGGAAACGTTCCACGGGGATATCGGGGAACATACCAACTTTGATGGCATTGGACACATCAATATAAGTGCCAAAAGCGCCGGCCACGATGACTTCATCAACATCTTTCACAGTGATACCGGCTTTGATCAAAAGGATTTCCAGCCCAGCTCGAATGGCTGCTTTAGCTAATTGAATTTCATTGATATCCCTGCGCGAAATGGTTACATCCCGCCCATGACCGGTTGACGATGCCGGCGCCAACACAAATTCCAAGCCATTTTTCTCACTCTTGCGGATATTGAGCCGACCTTCAATCAGGGCGCCTTTCTCATTTATCATACCAGCGGCTTTCATTTCGGCGACGATATCCAAAATGCCCGATCCGCAAATACCCACAGGAGGTTCGTCATTGATGGTGAAGAGCCTGGTTTCCCCATCGACGATTTGAACGCGCTCAATCGCTCCGGGAGCAGCGCGCATGCCATTAGCGATATGCGCCCCTTCAAAGGCAGGCCCTGAAGCGCACGAACAACTCAACAAGCGCCCCTTTGATACCAGGGAAACCTCAGTATTTGTGCCAATATCAATTGCCAAAACAGTCTTATTTGTCTTCCATAACTCTGCGGATAGGATCACGGCAGAATGATCGGCGCCCACATAGCCGGCGATATTGGGCAACAAGTGGATGTACGCCCCAGGAACCAGCCTGACCCCTATTGCTCTGGCTCGGATATCAATTGGTTCATTTACTGCCGGAATATAGGGCGTAAAGCCCAACTGTTTGACCGGCAACCCGGCAAAAAGGTGATGCATAACTGTGTTCCCCACAATCACCGCATCAACTATTTGCCAATGATTTATTCCGGATGCTTCACAGATATCCTGAATTTTTTTGTTGAGCGCATCTACAAGCGTACTCTGTAATGTCTTCCGCCCATCTTGATTTTGATTGGTATAGCCAATTCGACTAACAATATCCTCGCCATAGGCAATTTGCGGATTCATCTCGCCAACCTTCTCGACAACTTCACCACTCAGCAAATCCACCAGATAGACAGCCAGTTTCGTGGTGCCGATATCCACCGAGATACCGAAGATACCGCTCCCTGGCGGCAAGATGGCGATCACTTCGCCTTCACGAAGCACAATGCGTGTGGACCACTTGTTCGACCGCAAGACATCAGAAATATCAATCAGGATTGGCAACTCTAACCGCACTCCAGGAAAACCGTGTTCGGCAAGGGCGTCCTTGACCCGATCAGTGTCGGCTCGCAAATCCTCTAAACCAGGTGGAGAGAGATCAAGGTCAACAACCTGGACAATAGGCGCTAAGGAGATATCAAAATCTTTCCCTTCAACCTGCAATCGCTGCGGCGTCGAAAGAGACTCCGGCGGAATATCAATGCGCACATCTGTCTGTGGGATGGTCTGACAGGCGAGACGAAAACCAGCTTCCAACGCTTCATCATCCAGGCAATCCATCTCAGATTCCGATAGCGGATTCACTTTGCCTTGAGCAACTCTTACCAGACAACTTTCACACCACCCCTCACCGCCACACAACGAAACCAAACCTACTCCGGCTTCCCGGGCAGCTTTGAGCAGGGATTTTCCCGCTTCGATATTGATGCGACGCCCCACAGGTTGTATATCTACAATTAAGTTTTTCAATTTAGATGTGGGTTGGGTCATAATACTCCTATGAGAAGGTCAGCAAGTCCCTCAGTCTCTCCCGCACTCTTTTCTGCATATCCTCTGCCCCTGCGCTCTGCCAATCTTCCAGAGAAACGCGCCGGGAAAGGGTTGGCTGCCACATTGCTGTTCTCACGTGTTTCAGGGTGTGATCGTCCATAAGAAAGGATTGATCTTTGTAGGCCCTGCGGGTGACTTCAACAGCCAAAGTATCCTCGTTGACTTGTATTCCGGCAGCAAAGCTTTTGGCCATACCGGCCAGTTCATCACACAGGACCAGCATTTCCAACGATCCGGTTTTTCCGGCGGACAGATAACCCAGGTTGTGAATAAACGAGGTACCCGATATAACCGCCGTCTGCAAATGCATACCTGCTTCCGCTGCCGCCTGAGCATCTACGGTGTGGGCATCCGAACAACCCGCTCCAAACCAGGATGGCACACCGATATGGTTAAAGTAATCAACCGCTCCCAGGCAAGCCAGGGTATATTCCGGCGAACCATAGGCAATCCCCGCAGAGCGCATATCCATAGGCAGGATTGAGGAGCCGGAGATGACCGGAGCGCCGGGCTGCTCCAACTGGTGGACCGTGATCCCGCCCAGTATCTCTGCCGCAGATTGGGCTAAAGCCCCGGCCAGGGTGATTGGACTGCTGGCGCCGGTGATGAGCGCCGGGTAGCAGACAACGGGAAGCCGGCGGTGGGCGGCAAAGCGCAGGCGGCGGCAGGCTTCCTCCCCCAACTTAAGGGGAGAACTGGGGCCGGTGAGATCAAGGGCAAAGGGTCTGGCTGAAAGCGCTTCCCAGCCCCCGGCCAGCCCGGCCAGATAACGCCAGATCTGCTCAACTTCCACCTCGTCGTGGCCTATGAAGGCCAGGGGTTTGCTCGTTCCCTCCGCCAAAGCCTGGACCGTGGCCATAGCCTGCTCCGGTGGCGGAATATCGCTTGGATTTCCCAGCCCTGCTGCCAGGTCTATGTTTGGCAGGCGGTCGCAGAGCCGGGCCGTCTCCTTGATGTCTTTTAATCTGCAAAGCCGGTGTTCGCCGCTCCTGTGGTCGAGAATGTGGACGCAGTTCAAGCCCGGGCTGAAATAGGGGCAGACGCCGCCGCTGTCTACCGCTACCTCTCCGTTCCGGTTGTAGAGGACCATTTTGGAAGGAACAGTGGCTACTGTTCTTTCTATCAACGCTTCGTCGAAGAGAAGATAGCCCTTATCGTTTTCCCGGCAGCCCGCCTTTTTGAGCATTTTCCGCGTGTCGTGATCCAGCACGGCCATACCAATCTCGCGCAGAATTCTAAGGGCGGCCCGATGGATTGCTTGAGAATCCGCTTCGTTAAGTAGTTTGAGTTTCATAGCCATTTGTCATCAGGAGAGCAAAAAATCAGTTACGGCCTGCGCCTGGACAGCAGCGCCCAGGGCCAGGACTTCCTCGTCAAAATCAAAGTGGGGATTATGGAGGGGCTTGTCGAATCCTTTTTCCTTGCTCCCGGTACCCAGCCTCCAGTAAACCCCCGGGACTTGCTGCTGGAAATAGGCGGCGTCGTCGCCTCCCGCGAGAATCGTCGTAAACTCGTGTACCTTCTCCGCACCCAGTATTGATGCGCCGGTGGACTTGATCTGCTCTGCAAGTGCAGGATTGTTATAGATCGAGGGGTATCCCATCTCAATATCGAGCTTGTACTTTCCCCCGGCGGCCATCGCGATCCCCCGGACAATTCTCTCAAAATCCTGAATGGCCTTTTCCCGTTCTTCCGGTGTGGCCGTCCGGATGGTCCCCGAAAGTGTGACTTGTTCAGGGATGACATTATTCGCCGTTCCACCCTGGATGGTTCCAAAAGCAAAAATCGCTGTCTCTCCGGGAGCTGTACGTTTTGCCATCAGGGATTGGCTGCTGGTTATCAGCATACCGGCCATCGCGATGGGGTCTACAACCTGATGAGGCATTCCAACGTGTCCCCCTTTTCCCTGTAATATCAGCCTAAAGTCGGCCGAGGAGATCGACATATACTCAGGTTTCACCCATATCGTGCCTTCGGGATAACTTGGCGCCAAATGGACGGTAAAGATGCCATCGACGTCCGGCTCCTCAAGAACCCCCTCTTTGATCATTGGCTTGGCGCCGCCGGGGAGCATATCTTCGGAGGGCTGAAAAATGAATTTGACAGTGCCTTTCAAGTTCCCGGCTTCTTGCACCAGTAATCGAGCCGTCTCCATCAACATGGCTGTATGGCCATCATGCCCGCAGGCGTGCATCACGCCAGGATTGGAGGATGCATACGGTACATCGTTCTTTTCTTGCACAGGCAGCGCGTCCATATCCGCTCTCAGAGCGACTGTCTTGCCTTGCTCTCCGCAGCGCAAAAGACCAACGACGCCTGTTTTGGCAACCCCGGTCTGCACATCCAGCCCTAATCTCTGTAGATATTCCGCGACTTTGCCGGCGGTTTGGAACTCGTGAAAGCCAAGCTCTGGATGTTTGTGAAAATAACGCCGATTTTGCCTTATTTCATCAAGGTTGTTCTGTGCTTTTATGAGATAGCTGTTCTCGCTCACCGTAGTAATCCTTAATCACTCCTGGCCTGCCGCGCGGTTCACAATTTTGTCTATGCGCTTCTGAACATCCGGTGGCAGCGGCGCCGGCTGGTGTTGCGCTAGAATCCGGCCCACTTGTTCACCGGCCCGCGGGCCCAACGTCTTGCTCCCGGCGGCGGCCCACTCTTCAAATTTGCCGGCATAGAACAATTCAGGATACCATTCTCTCCTGAAGTGCTGTTTTTTGCAAATTAAAATTGGTTGATATAGATTTTTCATAGTACTCTAAAAGTTGACCACCAAGTCCGGCATTTCTCCGAAAATGGCATCACCAGGGTATTACCAAGATCGCCGCGTAAATATACGCTTAGAAAACCAAAATTGCAGATTTTTTGACTTCATTTTCAGAGCAATTCGTCAAAGGTCCTTAAAAATAGGAATTCTTGTAGTGCTATCAGACGTTTTTGGTTAATTTCGGTATTAGTTATAGGAGTTTTCTATTGACATAATATAGAGTTAATTCGATTGTATATCTATGGGTTCCTCTTTTTCTGGGTTCCCGCCTTTTGGTGGGCGTCGCTAACGGCGCTAAGTGTTGCGGTATTTAACCATCTATACATATGGGTACATTACTTCGCGACCGAGCTTTCGGATATGAAACGCATATACAGTGAAACACAATCAACAGACCGCAATGAAACTGACTGATAGGCGTTTCACTCCCCGACATTTTGGTGAATTCATCTTCCTGGAAGCTGTTTTGAAGCCAAGTTACTTGAATAATGAACCGATTTTGGCCTAAAATCAAGCTTCCAGAAAGATATGTCGGATAACAAAAACAAGCGTATGCAGTCGGACAAACCACTCGCTACGCTTACGGTTTGCCGCTGATGCGGGTACAAGTTCTGTGAACCCGCCGGGTTTACTGAATCTGTACTTCCAGCCGAACAGGTACGGAGGTGATCAGGGGAAACCCGCTTATCGGATCGGTTACCTCATCGAACGTGAGCCGGTTTACATTGCTTTCATATTCCCAGCCGTGGGTGATTTGAACCAGACCGGGAACTATCTGTTCCTCATCCAGGATATTTGCCTGTAAGTTGATCGAACCAATCTTGGAAGTCACCCGGATTCGCTGCCCGTCCTGAATTCCCAATCCGGCTGCATCGGCAGGGTGGATGTCGATTTCTGCCTGGGGATGATTCCGGCGGAGGCGAGGAATGTTCCGGTATCGGGAGGTCAGGAAGGCGCGCTTTCGGACGCCGCTGATCAAAAGGAAGGGAAACTCCTCCGAATGGTTGCGGAGATGGTAAGGGTCTTCGTAAATTGGGAGCGCCGGATAGCCGAGTTCTTCCAGGTAGCGGGAAGTAAACTCGAACTTTCCCGAAGGCGTGGGCAACGGCCGCTCGCTCTGTTTCTCGTAGCGAACCGGTTTGTAACGCAGCCCCTCAGGAACTTGCTCCAACTGCTCCACGCTGATTCCCGTAGACTCCAGAAGCCAGCGGTTTACGTCATCCTCTGTCTTCCAGGGGAAGTACTTTTCTCCGAAACCAAGCCGGTGGGCCAGCTCCCGCCAGAAGGAGTACTCATCGATGACTCCGGGAATTTGCATAACTCTCTGAGAGAGGGAAACCCACTGGTAGTGGGAATAGATGTGAAGCTCCGAGCGCTCGATAAAAGAGGCGGCCGGGAGAACATAATCAGCTAACCTGGCGGTCTCTGTCATAAACAATTCCCGAACGACAAGCAGGTCCAGGCCAGAAAAGGCCCTGGCGACTTTCTCAGCGTTGGGATTGCTGTTCACCGGGTTCCCGCCGACCACAATCAGCCCCCGCAGAGGATACGGCTCCCCGGTAAGCATCGTGTTGATCGCCGTCATAGAGTGGCACTCTTTGTAGACATCGTACAGGACAGGGTAGGCCTCCGCGCCGATCGGCTGCTGGTCCATCAGAGGAATCTCTTCGTACAAGGGGAGCGCTTGTTCTCCCAGAGATTCGGGCCAGGGGTCGCCCCCTTCCCGGTCCAACGCGCCGCACAGACCGCCAAGACTGGCGATAGCCCGGACGGTGTTAAACCCATTATCCTGGTGTTCCAGAGATACGCCCACATAGTTTACCACCCGGGGGCGCGCTTGAGCGATCATCTCCCCGCAGGCCAGGATATCCTGTTCCTTGAGGCCGGTTTTCGCGGCCACGAGCTGCGGGGTGAAGCCGCCGGCGTAGGACGCAGCCTCTTCAAAGCCGACAGAATGTTCCGCCACAAATTCCCGGTCGTAATGCCCGTTTTTCACAAGGTAACGAATCAGACCCCAGGCCAGCAGCCCATCGGTTCCGGGCAGGGGTCTCAGGTGGAGGTCCGCTTTCCGGGCAATCTCGGTGCGAAGGGGATCAATGACGATCAGCTTTGCGCCTCGTCGCTTGGCCTCGTTGATGGGATCGAGAGAGGTAAAATGGGAGGCTGGGGGGTTTGTGCCCCAGAGAATAATGCAGCGCGCGTTGCGGAAATCGGGGCTGGGATTCCAGTACCCCTGAACGAGCCGGTAGGCTGCGTAGCGGCTGACGAAGCAGAGGGAGTTTGCCGAGAAAAAGTTTGGACTGCCAAAGGCGTGGAGAAACCTGCGAGGGTACATTTCCTGCTGGGCAAAGCCCAGGGCCTCTCCTTGCCAGCAGCCTATGGACCGTACCCCGTAGCGATCTTTGATGGCCAGCAGCTTTTCGGCAATCTCCTCCATAGCCTGCTCAAGGGAGATCTCCACAAACGAACCATCTGTCGTTTTCTTAAGGGGCTGGAGCAATCGCTCTGGGTGGTAGACCGTATCAATGGCCGCCGGACCCTTTGGGCATAAACGCCCTCTGTTTTGCGGACGATCTTTTCATTCGGTACTCGTTACAACGATCGAA
>CAYWSS010000077.1:0-4108 GCA_964460505.1 uncultured Caldilineaceae bacterium
GCCAGCACGTTAGCCATTGTGTCGAAGCCGCATTTCAGGCTCAGGCCTGCTGCCGGGCTTTTAATTACTGCCGGGGTAGGCATATTTCCTCCAGTGTAGTGGTTTTAGATAATTGTGAATAGTGAACGGTTAAATGGCATTGACCGGGGTTTCATCTCAACCGGTCGGCGTACTTTTTCATTAATTATGTCACTATTCGTAATTCGCAATTATTCCGGGTGCTATCGTAAGTTATTTGGGCCAGATGCGCAAACTACCCGGCCTCATCGCTGCCGGTCACAATGGGGATGGTGGCATTGGCCACAGGCATTACCCCCACTCTGGCATCAGGCGGCAGGCTGGATAACACCAACTCAAGTGCCTTATCCAGGCCGGCAACAGGGGTGAGCAGCAAGTTTTGTGCAAAATCATCATCCATGTCCGAAACCAGGAGTACCCGGATTCGGGCTGCATCTCGGGAAATCTGAAATGCTTTGTGAGGCCCCACCTGAAAACCTTCGGCGCTAAAATGGTCAAACACATCCTGATGGGAACGTTTGCCGGTGACCCAGCGTTTGTATTTATCGCTGCCGGTACCCTCGGGGCAGGCAGCAGTCAGGATAATTGTGCCCCCGTCTTTGGTGATCAGCGCGGCGTGGGCCAGCCCTTTTTGAGCTTGGTACACGTTGATGTCTTTAGGATGCCCTCCCGGCGAAACGATCATCAGGTCAAACGGCGCAGCGACCCGCACCGAATTTAGCGCCAGAACGCGCGGGATGCCGGTTTGCAGTACTGCCGTCGGTTCGCCGGCAATGGCCTCGGCCAGTTGTTTGTGATCGTTGAGAATGGCGTTGAGTGCAAAATGGACGCCGGTCAGGCGGCCCATTTCTTCTACATCCTGCCGGGCAGGATTACTTTCAAACTGGCCGAGTTTAGAATGAGGGTCGCTCATCATGGCGTGATTGTGGTTGATGGTATCTTTGCCGCCCAGCCCGATGACGGCGCTTTTTACCCCGCCGGAAAAACCCATAAATTGATGCGGCTCAATATTACCGACTACAATTCGCAAATCGGCCTGAGCAAAATGTTTATTTACCTGTACGGGTGTGCCTCTCTTCGTTTGCCCCAGATGTACCAGACTGTCTTGGTCGTAGGCATCGTGGCATAGCACCGGGTAGCGAGCCAAAATTTCGGCAGGGACTATCTGCTCAAACTCCTGCGGCGGCATCGGAGGATGGGTTCCGGTCGCAATTATCAGGGTGATTGCGTGCGGAGTCAGGCCCAGTGCTTCCAATCGCGCCAGCAGGGGGGGCAGTAAAACCTGGTGCGGCACGGGCCGTGTTTTATCGTTGATGGCAATGGCTGCCGTTCGGGCACCGGCAAAATCGGCCAACGTTTTTTCTCCAGCCGGATTGTCCAGCGCCTGGTTGACCAGGCGCAACGGGCCGGCTGCTGCGGGCGTTTCTTTTGGAGCCAGCAACGTGGCACTTACTGAATCCGGCAGGTGAAATGCCAGTCGCTTTTTGCCGTAGGGCAGGGTGAATTGAGTCATAAAATTCTCTTTCTCTGAAGATGAAAACAGAAAGTAGGGAGCAGGGAGCAGGGAGTAAGAAGTAAGGAGCTATTACCCGCTCGTAGTCAGCCTCGCAGCGATAGCGGAGTGGCGTTAGACGGCCGAAGGTTCGCTGTGCTGCGTACCTGACTACAAACATTTTACACGAGGAGCAGGCAGTAAGGAGTAAGGAGTTACTCCCTACTCCTTCCCTGCCTTATAACCAGCGTGCTCCAGTTCGAACCTGTTCGGCCCACCAGTGCAAATCAGCCTGCCAGTGGTCCCGCTGGTGAGCGGTAATTTCCCAGCGGGTGGCCTTAAGGGTGATGGCCCAGCCATCCTGTACAAATCCACCCAACAGCCCCAATTCCAACTGCGGACGCCACCAGCTTTCGTCAAACCTGCTGCCCAGCCGGAATTCCAGACGTTTCCGGTAATGCCTGATACATGCTTCTTTGGATACCGGGAACAGGGCAGAATTGGTGCCCAGATAGCGGGCAATATCGATGGCCGGGGCACCGGCCGTAGCCAACTGCCAATCGAGCAGGATGGACCGCTGCTTATCGCCTTCGGGGAAAAACCCCTGGTTGGCGTGCCGCCAGTCGCCGTGAACCAGCGTAAAGGGGTAGCGGGCCAGAGCGTCGCCCAGTGGTGTGGGGTCATCAACCAGCGGCAATACGATGCCGGTCACATCGGAGGGGAGTTTGGTTTTTACCAGTTCCCACCCCTCCAGAATGCGTTTGGGAACTTCATCGCCGCACCTCATTTCCCGCTGACCGGTTTGTGGGCTAAATACGGTGTAAACGTGGTATGGATTGCACAGATTCAGGTCGGGGTTTGTCAGTGTGGGGTCATCAAAAAAGACCGTGTGCAGGGCGGCCATTGCATCCAGAAAAAGCTCGTTGTGCAGCTTGTGGATGGGCGCGTAGGGCAGCAGCCACGGGCTGACGTCGCGCATCAAAATAGCCCACCCCTCGCCATCGCGTGCGCAGGCGACAATGCTGTGGTCAATCTCCGGCGGCAACCGATCAAGAACGCCACGCTCCCACAAAGCCACCGCGCGGCAACTGTGGTCGTTGGTGGCCCGCATCTGCCAATCCCAGTCCATAGAAATACGCTTGAGGATGAAGCGTGGGCCGTTGCCCTCGTTGGTTTCTATGGTTAACAGACGGCTGCCGGATAAGTTGTAAAAGGCGTCAAGGTGACGATTTTGTACGGTGGCGACAGGGTGACCGGTTAGCATTGATAGCGTCGCCGGTGTCAGCAAGTCGTCGATATTGAGGAATAGGTTGTGTTGCATTTTTCACCATAGAATGCCCTTTAGGTATTAAATACAACATAAGACCGCCGGCCAGAGTGACGTTTTGGCCGGCGGTTTCAGGATAAGGAGAAACTGACTACGCGCTGCGATACAGCTTGGTAATTACAAATTCTTCGTGGCGCAAGACCTCGGCGCTGGTCAGGCGGCCATTGGCGTTACGAGCCATCATTTCCATTACTTTGTCGGCGGCCTGGTCAACCGACATTTCCAGTTTTAGCATCGCGGTCAGGTCTACGTCGATGTGTTCGGCCATTGTTCCAACGGTAAGCGGGTTGGCCGACATTTTCATGACCGGGATAATGGGGTTGCCAATGATGTTACCCTGGCCGGTAGCAAATAAATGCAGCACCGAACCGGCAGCCGCGCATAGCGTCACCATTTCGGCGGCGGCGCTGGAGGTGTCCATAAAATGCAGGCCGGAGCCTTTGGGTTCTTCGGCGGGTTGCAGCACCGACACTACCGTGTTGCGGCCCATTTTTTCCACGTTGCCCAGCGCTTTTTCTTCGATGGTGGTTAACCCGCCGCGAATGTTACCCCGGGTGGGCTGCGATCCCATCAGGTTGGCGCCGGTGCCAATGACAAAATCCTGGTAATCCTGAAATATCTTCATAAAATCGGCGCGGACTTGATCGTTGATACATTGGTCGGCAATTTTGTCTTCGGCGCCGGTCACCTCGGTGGTTTCGCCAAAAATTGCGGTGGAGCCGGCAGCGATCATGCGTTCCAGCACGCGGCCCATGGCCGGCAGCGAGGCCAACCCCAGCGTGGTGTCAGATTCGCCACATTTGGTGCTGACCCACAGTTCGCCCAGTTCAATGGGTTCGCGCTGAAGTTCGGTGGCGTGCTGCACAAACTCTTTGGCTTTGTGCGCGGCCATTTCAATGGTTTTCAGGTCGCCGTAGCGCTCAATGCTAAAGCTGGCCACGGGCTTGCCGGTTTCGGCAATGGCATTGGCTATTTTATCAGCCCACTGCGGTTCAATGCCAATAACAATGGCGGCGGCAATGTTGGGATTTCGGCCTGTGCCAATCAACGTGTTGAAGGTCAGGTCCAGGTCATCGCCAAATTGCAGGCGGCCATAGGGGTGGCTCAAGGCGTAGGTGCCGCGCACCAGCGAGGCCACACCTTCGGCTGCAGCGTTTGAAATGTCATCCACCGGAATAATTAATACATAGTTGCGAACGCCAACGCGCCCGTTTTCCCGTCGATAGCCGGTTAAGTTTAAATTATTCATCGATGCTGGTCTCCCATCTGAT
>CAYWSS010000077.1:4208-12860 GCA_964460505.1 uncultured Caldilineaceae bacterium
CCGTCGATAGCCGGTTAAGTTTAAATTATTCATCGATGCTGGTCTCCCATCTGATGCTTCTTACATTTTGGGTGTGGACGTGCCCCCCTTTGGCCACATCTTTGGTGGTCAGGCCAATAGCCCGCCCGTATTTAATTAGCTCTTTGCCTTCAGCCATATCGAGCAAGGCGATTTTGTGTCCCAGCGGAATGTCTTCCACCGCTTTAACCACACCAAACTCTTTCCCTTCCAGATTTACTACTGCGACGTCATCGCCTGTAGTTACGTCTTGAATAACCACTGCGACGTCATCAACGTCGTCGTGCATTAATGCACCATGTGCCATAATTAATGAACCTCCTATATTAATTTTTTTGATACCAAATTGATAGAATATTTTAAGTTCTACTGGTCAACTTCGGGAGTAAGAAGTAGGAAGTAGGGAGTAGGGGAAAAACTTACTCCTTTCTTCTTACTTCCTACTCCTGCTTTTCCAGAAGAACATCCTACACAGTTATGAATGCGCCGAGCACCGTAATTGCAAGCACGCTGATTACACCAACCACCAGCGCTGCTCCCAGGCCAACAATAAATGGCTTTATGCCCAATCCTTTGAGCATTTTAAAGCGGGTGCTTAAACCCACGCCGGCCAGCGCAATAACCATAAAGTTTACGGCCCAATCCTTGATAAAGCCGTGGATATTATCCCAGGTGGCTGTATCCCACAGGCCAAAGGCGTAACCGCCGGTGTCAACGCCGGTATCGCCAATGGAACGGATAACGGCAAAGGCGAGAAAGCCCAGAATGAAAGTGGGAAACAATTTAGAAAAGCTGACGTCTTTCTTTTTCGCACCGGCAGTTTTGCGGGTGTAATACAGGGCCATAATTGGAATCACAGCGGCCATAAAAACGTTGCGCACCAGCTTGGTAATGGTGGCTGTGTCCAGCGCCAGCGGCGAAGAATAAATATCGGCGTAAACCAGGCCGGCGCCGGCTACCTGCGCGGTTTCGTGGATGGCGGTGCCCATAAACAGGCCGGCCATGACGGCATCGCCGCCAAAAACGTAGTGGGCCAGGTAGGGATAGGCGAGCATGGCTACCAACCCAAAAATGGTGATGACCGCCACCCCGTATGCTACCTCTTCATCCTCGGCGTCGATGGCCGGGGCGGCGGCCACAATGGCCGTAACCCCGCAAATGGACGTACCGATGGCAATCAGCGTGCCGATGCGCTCCGGCAGCTTCAGCTTGCTGTTGAGCCATGTGGTCAGCAGCAGCGCACCGACAATGCACAACACCACAATCGGTACGCCCAGCGCCCCCAGTTTAAACACGCTGAGCACGCTCAGGCGGATGCCCAGCAGGATAATGCCCAGCCGCAGCAGCTTTTTCATCGAAAATTTCAGGCCCGGCTTGAGCGCGGCGGGCATTGGCATCACGTTGCCAATGAGCATGCCCAAGATGATGGCCATCATCACGGCGGAGATGGGCGATTTTTTGAAACCCATCAGCGCGGTGCCAATGTACTCGCTGAGCCAGATACTCACCCAGGCCAGCAGCGCCGTTGCTGCCAGGCCCGGAATGAGTTGAACTAGATTGTTAAAGTGAGATTGGAACGGATTCTTTTGAGTTTGTCGCTCCGGGTGTGGGTATCGTGCGACGTTACCGGTGTTTATCATGATTTTTCTCTTTTGAATTGGTTCGAGAATCGCCGACCGCCCCCCACACCTTTGGCGCATCGGCAGCTTTTCTCGAAGCAGGGTTAGTTTGAAAACTGCGGCAGGTACTCCGCAAACTCAACCAGGAATTCATCCAGAATCGCTCTGGCCCGGTCGATGTCGTTGACCATCGGGTCCAGCAGCAGGGCTTGCAAGGCCAGCTCTTTGTCGCCGTGATAACAGGCGTCCACCACCAGCGAGCTGTAGGCCAACTCGCGGCGGCACATCTCGGCGATGGCTTCCGGCAGCGGTTCCATGTTTAGCCCGCGCACGCCAAAGCCGGAAATAACACCCGGCACTTCGACAATGGCATCGGCGGGCAGGTTGGGAATCAGGCCGTTGTTGGGCAGATTGAGCTGGTGGTAATAGAAGTTGTCGTTAAAGGTGATGGCTTCCACAATTTCCGGCACATATTCGGTAGGTTGATTTTTCAGCAAGTCCACAGAAACCTTGCCCTCAACCACATCACGAGCCAGTTGGCGGCGGTCGGCACGGCGCACCAGGTTGCCGTCCCAGCTTTGCAGTTCGATGTTGTATTTTTTCCACGGTTTGGTCAGCGGGTCGTGCGTCCATTGGGTAAACTCAATGTGTGCGTCGCCGGGGGTGGGCATCAGCCCGAACACCTCAAACAGTTCGCGGCTGTACGGCTCAAAATCTTTGCGATATTCGTGCAGCCAGCGCTGCCGGATTAGCGGGTACAGGTCTTCACCGGTGGCCCGGTCGCGGATGTCGTACGCCCAGCTGAAGTGGTTGAGGCCGGCAGCTTTGATATCGAGATGTTTGAAACCGGCGGTCATCACCGGATCGCGGAATTTTTTGTTGGCGTAGTTGGTGTGCACGTTAAACCTGGGCGGAATTTCCACGCCGTAACGGTCGGCAACAATGGCCATGGCGATGGTGTAGCCCCACATCAACTGGTGGCACATGCCCACCACTTTGACGTTGGTATAGCGCTGCATAGCCCACGTCAGGCGGATAAGCGGATTGGTGTAGTTGAGGCACCAGGCATCCGGGCACAATTCTTCAATGTCGCGGGCAATGTCAATCATCAGCGGCAGGTTGCGGGCAGTGTGCGCAAAGCCGCCGGGTCCGCTGTTTTCGGCGTAGGGCTGGCGCACGCCGTGCTTCAGCGGAATCTTCCAATCCATTTCCCATACTTTTTCACGCTGACCCACCTGCACCGACAACACCACAAAATCTGCATTGGGCAGGGCATCACGTCGATTAGTGGTGCCGTTGATGGTCATCCCTGCGCCCCAGGCTTCGTTCATTTTGTGAGCCAGGCCGGTCATCAATTCCAACGGTTCTTCATCAATATCAACCAGCCAGAATTCACAGCCACGCAACCGTTTGGAACGAATGACGGAAGCCAGGGCTTTTAGCCCAAACACGGCGCTGCCGGCTCCAATGAGCACTATTTTTGGTGGTTTAACCATTCTAAAAAAGCTCCTTCAAATTCAGGGCGGTGGGTATCAGACCCCATATCAATTTGCAATTTACGATTGGTTTCTGTGAAAAGCCTTAATCGAAAATCGTAAATCTGAAATCGTAAATCGACTTAGACGCTAATTCCGGCCCCGGTTTTGATTGCGGTCAATTTGCGCAGAAAATCATCGGCCTCGTCCGGCGACATTGGGTCGTTGATGTAAAAGGCAAAACCCTTGCCGCCCAACTCTTTAGTAATGGTTAGCGCTCCTGGTGCCGTAACAAACAGTTGGCACAGTTTGCCGCCATCCCGGATGCGTTTGAGCAGTGGCAGCCATTCTTCGGGCGGCGGCCGGCCTGCGCCGGGGATCCACTGGATGCCGTGCAGGTTTTCCAGTGACAGCAGCAGATCCAGGTGTCGGATTTGGCCTTTGCCGTCAAGATGGTAAAAAGCGTGGTCCAGCATGTTGCAGCAGGCCGCCAAATCCGGCAGCACATACTGCTTGAACATTTCGGGCGAAATCATGTAAGCAAAGTCGCTTTGCAGCATGTAGCAGCGGCCCGGCGACCAAATGGGCGCCCACGGTGTTGTGCCGCGCCCGGAGGTTTTGATGATCTGGTAAGACTGCTCGTAATACTCAAGCCACAGCCGGGTGATGGCAACTGTGAGGCGGGCGATTTCGTCCGCCTCATCGTACAGGTCAAACAGCAGTTGCTGGGCGGTTAGCAGCGAGGCCAGAATGTCGAAATTACCGCCCAAATCTGTAAAAGCCACCGAAACCTGGCTGCCCCACATTTCGACGGCAGCTTGCGTTAGTTGTTGCACCCGCCGCCACCACACATTGTCCGGGTTGAGCGTTAATTGCAGGTTGCCGGTACTCACCGTTTCAGCGGGTTCAAACCAGATAGTTTCCTTTTCCGGGGCGCAGTGAACCATTGCGCCCACAAAACCGGCCACAATGCCTGCCCCAAAAAACGGGAACCACCTGGGCCAGGCATCGCCGTGATAGCTGGTGTTGTCCAATAGAACCTGGTAGTACGCCAAAACCTGTTCGACCGGTTGTTCCAACAGAAACTCCCGGCTTAACTCCTCCGGCAGCCGGGCGCGTGGGGGGGTTTCAAGCACCACCAGCGGGCGTTCCAGATTACCAGCCCACCAGTCTGTCCAGTTGCGTTCGTGTCGATCCCAATCAAATTCAGTAAATCGCATATCGGAATTGCTCAACAGATTAAATGCAGCCCCCGGAAATTGGTGGGAACAATTGTACCAGGTCACTTTCTTTTAGCAGGTAATCCGGTTCTACCCGCCGGTTGCCGATTAAAATCATCACGTGTTCGGGCGAGGCGTTAACATCAAGCGCGTCCAGAAGGTCGGTGACGGTGGCCTTATCCGGCACGTCAACCGTCAGCCGGTTTTGCGGCCCTTCCGGCGTGGCCTTGCGCAGCGTGGCGTGCAGCCGAACGTTAATCTTCAACTGAATACCTTGTCAAACAGCGTATCCAGATCTTCTTCCGGCACATCGAACACGGCGTTGGTGGGTGGCAGCGGCTCCTGGGTCATCCATTCCGGCAGGCGGTCATCGGCGGCGGTAAAGCCGGCAGCTTTGTTGAACTCGCGCTCCAGTTTAAGCGCCTGGCGGCCCAACGTTTGCAAGGGCGTATCACCCAGATCGACACCGTGCTGCCCTTTGACCAAATTGCGGATGGTGTCCGGCGGGGCAGTTGCAAAGCCGAAACCGCTGAACATGCACGCTCCCAGCGTATCAAAGCCGGCGGTGTTGATTTGCCCGGTAATCGAGGCTTCAACCTGCCCCTCAGTGGGATTGAGGTGATCGATTTTGGCCCGGATGGTCAACCCACAGGTATGGTCGGCGCCTTGCGGAGAGGTGGCATAGGTGATGCCGGTGCCTTTAATGGCCCGCGGATCGTAGGCGGAAATGGCCTGGTTTTTAACCACGGGCACGCGCAGCACACCGTACACTTTGCCGACCATCCCGGCTCCCTGGCCCAATATTCGGCCCAACGGCGACCCTTGGCGAATCTCTTTGAGTAATTCCAGCGCTCGCTCGGCGTCGCCGAATTCCATCAACCCGGCATCGGCGGCCACGCCCAACGCCGCTCCAGCCTCAATGGTATCAACGCCGACGTCGTTCATTTCGCGGTTGAGTTCGGCAATGGCGTCCAGGTTGTCGAGGCCCAGATTGCTGCCGGCCAGGCCAATGGTTTCGTATTCCAGCGGGGAGACAATTTTTTCGCCTTCTGCATTGGGGAAGCAGTTGGAACTGCGAATAACGCAGCCGGGCATACAGGCGTGACTGGTGTCACCGTCGCCGCCGCGTTCTAAAATGGTGTCGCGCATAGTGTCGCCGTTAATCTTTTCCAGGTGCTCAAATTGACCCTCGGAGAAGTTACGCACCGGCACCGCGCCAAAGCTTTGGGCCAGTTCGGCTACGGCCACTGTGCCGTAATCGGTGTAAACCCTGGTTTGTGGATGGGCCGGCAGCGATTTCATAAAAGCCTTTTTTGCGCTTTTATACAGAGCTGCGTTCGCCAGCGGTGGGGCTTTAAGCCCGTCGGCGTTGAACACGATGGCTTTGAGCCGCTTCGACCCCATTACCGCGCCCAACCCGCCGCGGGCGGCCATGCGCGTCGGGAAGCCTTCTTTATCCAGATTTTGGATGCCGGCCGAGGCCATCAGCATTTCCCCCGCCGGGCCAATCAGCGAGATGGCGACTTTGTCGCCGTATTTTTCGCGCAATTTTGCCCCGGAGTTATCTATGCCCAATCCGGCCAGGTCATCTGCAGGCTCAAGCCGGCCGCCGTCTTTGTTGAGGTAGAGGGTATACCAGCCGTTGCCGGCAGGTGCGCCCTCAATGATTAAAGCCTTGATGCCAAGGTACACCAGTTTCAGGCCAGTGGTGCCGCCGGCGTTGGCTTCTTTTACGCCGCCGGTCAGCGGGCTTTTGCCGCCCACAGAAATCCGATCGCAACTTGAGAGCATTTGCCCCACCAGCAGCCCCGGCGTGAACAACAGCTTGTTAAACGGCCCCAACGGCTCGCACATCGGGGGGATTTCATCGAGTAAAATGCGCGGAATAAGCGCCCGCCCGGCCAACCCCTGCCAGCTTTCAGGGATTGGTTCGGTGGTGATGGTTTGCGTGTTTACGTTTACGCGCCAGATTGATTCAGGCATAATAATCTCCTCTGCAAATACCCCTCGCCCACGCTTTGCGTCCCCCGATGTCGGGGGAGGGAGTCGTCGCAGGCGGCGAGTGGGGGTAGGTTAAATTTTCATTCTCGTTGTTGTCCCGATAAGGACTGTTCGACTCCTAAGATGATGTAATTATCATACCATGCGTGGGGCGGCTCCTTTACAGGGATTTGGGTGCAATTCTTCTCAACTCCCAAGGGCAATGTTGGCTATTTTTGCCACGAGCCTACGGCACAAATTTCACTAATTATTTTTCTTTTTTCGGGTTAATTTGTGTTAATTCGTAGCAGATTATTGTCTGGAAGGCGAGAGTATCTGCGCCTCATAGATTAGGGAAAAAGAAATTTTGCCCTGACCCCTGATTTATTCGTAGTCGGTTTTATCCCAGAAGTCCTGAAATTTACCCAGGCCAACGTGGGTGTAGGGATGGTCGAAGGCATCTTGATACACGGCAAAGCCGGCGGTTACAATATCGGCCCCGGCTACGGCGGCATCGGCAATCTGGCGGCCGGTGCGCACAGCAGAGACGATGATTTCGGTGTCGAAGCCAAAGTTGTCTCGAATGGCAGTAACCTCGCCGACAAAACTTTGGGTTTCTTCAGCGTTGCTCTCTTTCCAGCCAATAAAGGGGCTGACAAAGCAGGCTCCCATACGCATCGCCTGAAGGGCTTGCGTGGCGGAGAAGACCAGGGTCAGGTTTACCCGAACGCCTTTTTCCTTCAATACGGCAATGCCCTTAAATCCAGCTTGCGTGGCCGGCAATTTAATGACAAAGTTGGGGCTCATTGCTGCTAATGTCTCGGCTTCAGAAACCATCTCTTCCCAATTGTCGTAGTGCGGATTTACTTCGACGGAAACAGGTTTGTCCGTGCCTTCAAAAATACCGGCAATTTCTTCGACAACCTGCAAAAATGGTTTGCCGGAAACCTGAACGTGGCGGGGATTGGTAGTTACCCCACTGATGTCCCACATATCAAGGGCGTATTTAATTTCGTCAACCTGGGCACTGTCTAAAAAGAATTTCATGAGTCACTCTCCATTTCAAGATGCTAAAAAGTTTAATCTCTCAGCTACCAACCCTGATTGTTGTAGATGGGGGTTGGTATGAGTGTTGCTGTTACTACATTTCGTCGGGATGCCGGGCAGCCAGGGTTTTGGCGTGTTGCGCCCGCCCCGTAGCTTTTAAGCGTTCGATATATTCAGGCAATTGCCCCCGACTGTGAAAGGGTCCACCTTCGCGCAGCACGGTCATCATCGGGTCAACATTGTGGGCGCTGGTGAGCATCATTTCGCGCTGCCAGTCAGCCAGCAGCTTCATCGCTTTATCCACCACATCGGGCTGTTGGCCGGCCAGATTGCGCTGCTCGTGCGGGTCATCGACCAGGTTAAAGAGCATGATTGGCTCGTACTGTTTGTGGCCGGCATGATAGGTGCGGATACAAAGATAATCCTCAAATAGAACCGCCCGCTGGCAGGCCCAGGCATTTTGGCTGATGACCAGGCAGGGGCGTCCGTTTTCTTCACCATTCCGGAACGAGTCTGTAAAGGGTTGGCCATCCCAATTACCCGGTACATTTCCGCCAACCATCTCAATGAGGGTGGCCGCCCAGTCAAAGTGATAATGCAGGCTGGTGTCAACGCGAGGGCTTTGGGGCAGGCCGGGCCAGCGTATTATCAGCGGCACCCGGCAGGTGATAGCATCGGCGGTTTGGTGGTCGCCCCACACGTTGAGTTCGCCCTGATTTTCGCCGTGGTCTGCGCCCACAATAATAACTGTTTCGTCGAGAATGCCTTTCGCCTCCAGCGCGTTGATTATTTGCCCGATGTGCTCATCGGCGTATCTAATCCCAACATCGTAGCCGTCAACCCACTGTTTAACAGTTTCCATCGAATCCAGTTGAGCCGGAACGCGGGGGTAGTGCAGATGGTCGGTTTCGTCACCCCAGCCCTGAGGCTCCTGCGGGCTGTGCGGGCCATAGCCATGCCACTGCTGCCGGCGCACGTCTTCGGTCAGCCATTCCGCCGGCGGTTTACCGGCAAAGGGATTGCCAAACGCTTCCGGCGTGCTGTAAGGCGTGTGCGGGTCCCACAAATTTACGTGCAGAAACCAGTGGTCCTCCTGCCCGTTACGGTTAATCCAGTCCAGGGCAATGGGCGTAACCTGGTGGGCATCGTCCAGGCCGCCGTAGCCGGGGTTGTAGATTTCGCTAAAGCCGGCGTACCAGTGCCACGCCGCGTGGCGTTCGCCAAAAGAGCTGACGGTGACCGTTTTTAGCCCGGCCCGGCGCAGGGCACTCATCCAGCCGGTGGCGTCAAACT